>CAZACO010000697.1:0-2782 GCA_964483185.1 uncultured Desulfobacteraceae bacterium | reverse complement strand
GGAGTAACAGGCTGATACAGAGATGACGGGAGTACTCTTCCAGCTTCTTTTCCAGTCCTGCCAGATATTCCTCCCGATCAAAGGCTTCATAAAGGGAATGAAGCGTGGTAATAAGTCCCTCCTGGTGAAAGTCCACCATAAGACCACCTCCTTTCTATGCCAGAGATTTCCCTAACGTTGCAAGAGTCGAGGATGCCACAAATCCAAGGGTGAAGCTGCCCGCCTGCGGCCAGAGGCGGCGCTGAGCCGAGGCCAGCGGCCCGACCCCGGTCACATAAGGTCACAAAGAGGCTATAGTGGCCTGGAGGCTTCCACCAAACCCATCATCTGGTCTTCTTCCTGAATCAGCTGGATATTTTCGAAGCCTGCCGCGGTCAGACCGGTTTTGATCTCTTCATACGTATAAGTGCCGCCTTTAGGCGTTCCGACCAACATATTGATGGCAAACAGAGCGCCGGATTTAGGTGTGGTCTTATCCGGTTTCATGACGTGGTCCCGAATGACGATACGGCCGCCCGGAACAAGGGCGTCAAATATTTTCTTATACAAGTCCACGTTTTGTTCCGGGCTGTTCATGTGGATGATAGCTGAGACCAGGGCAAGGTCATGACCCGGAGGCAGTGGATCCGTATAGAAATTCCCGGCGACCAGGGTCACGCGATCCTTCAGGCCTGCTTCTCTGATTCGCTCTCCGCTCATATCCACAACATTGGGCAAATCGAAAAGTGTGGCGGACATTTCGGGAGAGGCTTCCAGAAAAGCGATGGTGTAGGTACCTGAGGCGCCGCCCACATCGATCAACCGTCGCGCTGAACCGGGGTTGATCGCTTGAACGATTTTAGGGGCGCGTGCTCGTGCGACCACGTGCATGGCACCGATGAATGCTTTTTGATCCTCGGGATTTTCAAAGCTGCCGGCGGTCCTTTTTTCCACACCGCCGGTTTCGGTGACGATACGAGTCAAATTTGACCAGTTCTTCCAGATGGTGGCCGTATGAAGGATCATCGGCAGGACGCTCTGGGGAGAATCTGAATGCAGAAAAGGGAGCAGAGCCGGGTCAGTTTGGTAGAGTCCATCCTTTTTGATCAACAGTCCCATGGAAGTCAGGGCATCCAAGACGACCGTCAGGGGTCGTTCATGCCAGCCTTCCTTTTCGGCCAGAGCCCTGCTCGAGGCCGGTTCTGTCAAGTACGTGAAGATATTCAATTCTGCACCGGTCAAAAGAACCCGGCATTCCATGAAATTGCGGGACAGGGCCAGGATTTCCTGAGGGTTGGCAGGCTGCGTATTCATGACAACACCCTCCAAACTGAAGATTCTTGATTTCCCATAACCATCAGCCTGCGCTTGATGACACCGGGCATGGGGGAATCTGTGGGACATCCCCTTTACACCCATTATAGTCGATTACGGCCACCAGGACCAGCCCTTCGATGACAAATCCAGGGGTGATGTAGTCCTCATACGCTTTCCTGTGCCTCTGTTCATTACCGTATATCATGCGCCCGGGGGCGGCGGGGTCGTCGAACCCTTGGCAACCCCGCATGCGGACAGGCTTCGGAGATGGAGTAGTCAGACGTTTCCCCGGGTCATGGCCATAATCTGTTCAGTGCTCATGCCGGCCGTAGCCTTGCCCCGCATCTTTGAAACAATGAGCCTGCCACGACTGTAATCGCTTTTTGCTTTTCTTAGACGCAACATCTCCCCGTCAATCTCAAATTCGACTTCAGTGTTAGGGAGGAAACCCAATTTTTCTCTGAATGCCACCGGGATCGTCACCTGTCCTTTTGAAGTAATTCTTATATCTTAAATACCTCCAGTTTTTTATTCTTACATCTTTTATTCATACCACGTATGCCGAAAAGGATCAACCCCGGTGTTCCATTACAGATCCGGCTCTATCAGGAGTTTATAGCGCAGAAGATAAACAGCCTGGAAACCGCCATGAAAAAAACATTGAAGGGGATATTCTCAAAGGTCAATCGTAGACCCCAAACCCAAGTATAATTTTTGCAACGTTGTTGAGTTCGGCCCGAATTTCGGCTGATCTGCCAAGGAAGACTTATGCATGTTCGTCTTGCGAGGAGGTGTTGAAAACAGGTCCCCACTTCACGCCCGCAAATCCGAGCCACGATCCCGCAAGGCGGGACGGGCACATTTTTCTTGCCCCCCAGGGCCGTTTTACCTATGCTTCGGTTGTGAAAAAACGAGTAGGTATTATTCAACGGAGAACAACACGTGGGGAGGACAATATGGTTGCATCACGGTTCAGACGCGGTGGGTACGTGGGCCTTTTGATCGGGTTGCTGGGGGTATGCTTTATCGGTTGCAGCAGCTCGAGCAGCGAAGGCTGTGGTTTCACCCCCAGATTCTCTGGAAGATAAGCTCTTGGCCATTCTAGCAGTCTGTCGGTCTTAACGTCCTAATTTGGGGGTCACACAGGGAAGAATTTTCTGTCTTGTCGATTTTGCCGACTGGATCGTGACACCCAAGGCTTATTACATCGGCTATTGACCTATTTTGCTTTATTGGGGCCTTAATGTTTCCCTATATTCTTGCTTAATATTGCTTGCTATTTGATATTCTTATAAACTTAAGGCATGCAACCTCTTAATGTTGTACGCCATGCAGACCAGATCCCATTCCCTGGCGACCCGATCGAGGCCCCGCAGAAGGAACTGGCGAAACCCCATGGCTGCTTTGATGATGCCGAATACCGGTTCGACTGTGCACTTTCTCTTGGCATATACCGCTTTGCCCGCAATCGTTTTCAACCGGTGTT
>CAZACO010000696.1:0-2785 GCA_964483185.1 uncultured Desulfobacteraceae bacterium | reverse complement strand
GTCTTTGAGGACGGTAATCATTTGTCGTATTGCGTTGCGATCCGGGATGAGGAACTTGAAAAGATTCTTGTTTATGACGGGTGACGCAATAGGCCATGATTTTGGGGTATCTAAACTACCCTTTACAACGGGCCTTATCTATGGTACCTTTTCCCAACATATTCAGGAGGGGACCATGCTCATTCAAACGAAAATTCAGTTAGATAAGGTGCATTACGACTTTATCAAGCTTGCCTGTAAGGATTTGCATTACAGAAGTCTGAGCGATTATGTGCGTCAGGCCGTTGAAAACAAGATGAAAGAGGATCGAAGACGGCTCAGGGCGAAGAAGCGGCAGGTGGCCATGGAGATGATTGGGGCTAAGCCATATGAAAATGTGTTCGAATCCATAGAAGGAGATGATTTTGAAAGCCGGTGACATCTATTGGGTCAATCTTGACCCCACCATTGGGGATGAAATTCGGAAGAAAAGACCCGTAGTTGTGTTGAATGAGGGCCATGACAAGAACCTTCGGCTGGCCATCGTTGTCCCGATTACCGGATGGGCCTTCAATTGGGCCAAGAACCCGTTCTTCGTATCTCTGCAACCGGACGACATCAACGGATTACGGAAGAAATCCGCGGTTGACTGCTTTCAACTCAGGGCGATCAGTCATGATCGTTTCATGGAACGGATCGGCACCATTTCGGAAAACGAAATTAACCTTGTCAAGAAGGCCATTGCCCTGATTCTCGACATCGATTCCGAACATTGCGAATAATTCCGTCCGCAAAAAGGTGTCCATGTGGAATTGAGTTAAAAAACATTTTCTGTGACCCCTTTGTGACCCCTTTCTGACCACGAGCATGCACAACATGCTGATTTTATTGAGGCATAATGTGCAGGATGTGAATAGTCCTGAAAACCAGTAGATTTGGTTTATTTAATAATATTAATTAGTTAGGTTTCAGAATTTCTTTTGAGTTGGCTGCTTTGGGAGCAGGGTGTCGGAGGTTCAAATCCTCTCGCCCCGACCAATAGATTAGCGTCTTGTTTTCTCTTCGTCAAAAGGAGGCGTGTCCATTTTGTCACGACGGGTTGTGTGCGGTTTCTGCTGATGTTCACTTTTTTCACCTCTATGCAAAAAAACCTTTCAGTGTTCTAATAAAGTGATTCGACCACGTGATCCAGGGACGGATTGAGATCCAAGACAATCCTCAACGTATTATGGTCCCGGTGAGAATGTGTTCGCACCTGCTTGATTAACAAGCCATTGACAGGCATCCTCGATTTTCCATTCCATGAAGACACATCCTTTATGTCAATAACGATCTTCGGCTTAACCAGATCCATAAGGACCATCATGAGAATCATAAAATTTAAGCAAGCGTTCACAGGTTCAGGGTTCAACGTTCAGGGTTAGGGACAGGGTAAGATTGAAAACCCGACTTCCTCGTAAAAAATGCTGGTTTTGCCACATCATTGCCAAATACCATGTTCCAGTTCTGTGGGGATGTGGAAGTGGTCGGTTTTCACGTACAAAACGTTTACAAAATGAACCATGGTGATGAGAATACAACCTTTGAACCTCTGAACTTTTGAACCCGTGAACGGTTACAAATCAGACCACAAAAGAATCGTGGCAGGACGTCAAAATTGAAAGAACGGAGACTAACATTCATCAGGTGAATTCACCTTGACACGGCAGGGCCGTTTTTCTACTATTTCTCAGGAGGTTACCCGATAAGAGCTGCTTTCCGCTCTCATTCTCGACCACCCTCCTGGGGCAAGTGCTCGATCAAATTCAAGAAAGATAAAGGGTTGTAACCGCAAGGAGGGGTTTCATGATCGCTTCATGTCAGTTTGAGCCGGGAGAGGTGATTATAAAAGAAGACGATACCGGGGAGACGGCCTATTTTATAGACCGTGGGCGGGTTGAGGTCACCAAGCAACTAGACGGAGAAAGGGTTCACTTGGCTTACGTAGGGGCCGGTCAGACATTTGGCGAGATGAGTATGATCGATGACAAACCACGCAGCGCCACTGTCACGGCCGTAGAAAAAACGGTTGCCCGCAAAATCCATAGAGATAAATTCTTTGACACCCTTCGGACCCATCCGGAGATCGCCATCAGCATCTTGAAGGTCGTCTTCGACGAGTTCGGTCCGAGGGCGGACGTCATCGCCGCGCTGGACGCCCTTCTGGCGGAGACCGGCCGGTACGACGAGCTGGACAGCCTGCTGCAGCGGGCGGTGGACGGCGACTCCGAGCGCATGGAGTCGCTCTTCCTCCGGTTGAGCGAGATCAACCGGAGCGCACTCGGCAACCCCTCGAGGGCGTTCGAGTTCTACCGGTTGGTGCTCATGTTCCACCCCACCTCCAAGGCGGCGATCTCCGGTCTCGAGGACCTCATCCCGGTCAAGGAGGTAGCGCCTCTGGCCGTGGAGACGCTGGTGGCGGCGCACCGGGCCACCGACAACTGGCGGTCACTGCTGGAGCTGACCGAGCATCGCCTCGAGACCGCGGAGGATACGCAGCACCAGGTGGCCGTCTACCTGGAAGCCGCCAAGATACAGGAATTCAGGGCCGATGATCCGGAAGCCGCCAGGGATCTCCTGACGCGGGCCATGCCGCTGGATCCCTCCAATCAGGCCCTCGAAGAGGACATGATGCGGTTGGCCAAGGCCTACGGCGGCTGGAACCGGACCGGGTTGGCCCTGCGCCATGCCGCGTCCGCGCTCGGCGAGCGTTCGCTCCGGCGCGCTCGCCTCAAGCGCCTCGAGGCCGAGGTGCTGGAGTTTCAGC
>CAZACO010000695.1:0-2785 GCA_964483185.1 uncultured Desulfobacteraceae bacterium | reverse complement strand
GAATATTGACTATTGACTATTGATGCATTCGTAAAAAGTCAAAATCTCGCGCAAAGGCGCAACGCTCGCAAAGTTAACTTGTTAATATTAAAAGATCTTTTCTTGGCTTTCTTGGCGTCTTTGCGAGAAAACATACTTTTTACGGGACCATCACTATTGTCGATTGAAAAACTGGCAACCCGCAACCTGTAACTCGGAACAGCTCCCATGACGAATGACAGCCAAACCGTTTCTCTGACCCAGCACCGGATTACCGTTCTCCTGGTGGATGACCAGGCCATCATCGGCGAGGCGCTTCGCCGCATGCTGGCCCCGGAGCAGGATATCGATTTTCACTACTGCCAGGACCCGACAAAGGCCATCAAGATGGCCAACCGGATCCACCCGACCGTTATCCTTCAGGACCTGGTAATGCCCGAGATAGATGGGTTGACCTTGGTCCGTTACTACCGCGCCAATCCCTCCACCCGCAATGTGCCGTTGATCGTTCTTTCGAGCAAAGAAGAGGCCCTGACCAAGGCGGAGGCCTTTGCCTTAGGGGCCAATGACTATTTAGTCAAACTGCCGGACCGGCTGGAGATCATCGCCCGGATCCGGTATCATTCCAAGGGCTATATCAACCTCCTCCAGAGGAATGAGGCCCAGGCCCAGTTGGAAAAGGCCAACCGGCTCATTCGCAAGACCTTCGGGCAGTACCTCTCCGACGACATCGTGGATTCGATCCTTGAAACACCTGAAGGGGCGGCCCTCGGCGGGGAAAAGCGGTTTGTGACGATTATGATGACCGACCTTCGCGGTTTTACGGCTATCGGCGAACGGCTCCCTGCAGAGGATGTGGTGAGCATCATCAACATCTATCTCGAGACCATGACAGAGATCATACTGAAGTACCAGGGGACCATCGATGAATTTATCGGCGACGCCATCTTTGTCATCTTCGGGGCGCCTGTCCTTCGGGACAATGACGCCAAGAGGGCCGTGGCGTGCGCCGTTGAGATGCAGTTGGCCATGGCAGAGGTCAACCGGCGATGCAGGGAGCATGGGTATCCGGAGGTGCAGCAGGGTATCGGCATCAACTCCGGACAGTTGGTGGTAGGAAATATCGGGTCAAAAAAGAGGATGAAATACGGCGTGGTCGGCCGGAATGTCAATCTCACCGCGCGCATCGAATCCTATACCGTCGGCGGTCAGATCTTCATTTCAGAAAACACCGTGGACGAATGCGGCCGCCATCTCCTGAGAATAGACGATGAGATGGAAGTCATGCCCAAGGGGGTCAAGAAGCCGCTGTCTATCTACGAGGTCGGCGGGATCAGGGGCGACTTCAATCTGTTCCTTCCCGAAAAGGTGGAAGTGGAACTGCCGGATCTGCCAAGGCCTTTCCCAATCCTCTTTACCATCCTCGAAGGCAAACACGCAAGTGATGAGGCCCATAAGGGGACGGTGATCAAGTTGCTCGACAAGACGGCGGAGATTCGGGCTGACGTGGCGGCCGACAAGCTGATGAATCTCAAGATCGCTGTTTCCGACCCGGACGGGAATGAGATCACGACAGATCTGTACGCCAAAGTCATCAAGAGGGTTTCGGACCATCCCGTCACCTTCAGGGTCAATTTCACTTCCATTCCACCCGAAGCCGAGGGCTTTCTGAAGGGTGTCATTACACAGGAGCAGAGGTCATGAGTTCACAGGACCCCGGATCATCCGAATTCGCGGCAGGCTTTACCGAACATGCCATCCAAGTACTCCTTGTTGACGACCAGGCCATTGTGGCTGAGGCGGTTCGCAGGATGTTGGCTGAAGAACCGGACATCCGGTTTCATTACTGTCAGGATCCGGCCCAGGCAATCCAGACGGCATGCGACATCCATCCCACGGTGATCCTCCTGGATCTCATCATGCCGGATATTGACGGCCTCACCTTGGCCAAATTTGTCCGGGCCAATAAAAAGACCCGGGAAATACCCGTGATCGTCCTTTCGAGCAAAGAAGAGGCGGTCACAAAGGCAGAGGCCTTTGCCGCAGGGGCCAATGACTATCTGGTCAAACTGCCGGATAAGATTGAACTCATTGCCCGGATCCGGTATCATTCAAAGGGATATATCACTCGCCTTCAGCGTAACGAGGCGTATGAGGCGCTCGTAGCAAGCCAGAAAGCCCTCACCAATGAGTTAAACCAGGCCGCAGATTATGTTCGTTCTCTCATTCCGCTGCGACTCAGCGGTGATATCAGGACAGACTGGGAATTTATCCCATCCACTTCCCTGGGAGGTGATTCCTTCGGCTACCACTGGATCGATGAGGACCATTTCGCCATCTATCTCCTGGACGTATGCGGGCATGGCGTGGGTGCAGCCCTTCTTTCCATATCGGCAATCAATTCATTGCGATCCGAATCCCTCAACTACGTCGATTTCCGGGACCCATCCCAGGTCCTGGAAGGACTCAATGACGTCTACCAGATGGAGGAGCATAATGAGATGTTTTTCACCATCTGGTACGGTGTGTTCAACAGGGAGCGCCGCGACCTGACCTTTGCGAGCGGCGGGCATCCCCCTCCCATCGCCCTGGCAGGGGAATCGGCTGAGAGAACCGGGACCGTCCTGCTGAACGTGGGCGGGCTTATTATCGGCGGGTTGCCCGGGCAGAAATACGAAAAATCGACGTTCGTGCTTGAGCCGTTTACAAGGCTGTATATATACAGCGACGGCAT
Organism: uncultured Desulfobacteraceae bacterium; assembly: GCA_964483185.1. GTDB lineage: Bacteria > Desulfobacterota > DSM-4660 > Desulfatiglandales > Desulfatiglandaceae > CAZACO01. The sequence goes on along the minus strand of CAZACO010000695.1, from coordinate 72 downwards.
ATACGAAGTCACCCGGCCTGACGGCACTATGTTGCAACTGAATGATTTCATCGATCTGGTAGGCAACCTGTC
>CAZACO010000694.1:0-2790 GCA_964483185.1 uncultured Desulfobacteraceae bacterium | reverse complement strand
AAAAGAAGATCTTGACATATGCTGGCTATGATGTATAATTTAATTAAAAATGTATGCTAATAGGAGAATATCATGAGGACTACAATTAACATAAAAGATGATCTTATGGATGCGCTTCTGGCGCTCACAAAGGCTAAGACTAAAACTAAAGCCGTTGAATTATCCATCAGGGAGTATATAGAAAAAAAATCCATCGAAGACCTTATCTCTCTCAGTGGTAAAATCAATATCGATTCAGACTGGCAAAAGGAAGAAGAGGCAGAACTGAATGAATACCGGAATCATCGTTGATACTTGTGTCTGGATTGAGTTTTTCCGCAAACAAGAATCCGAACTCACACTTCACCTCAAGAGTCTTCTACGGGAGCGTAAAGTGATAATGGTCGGTATGGTTATGGCCGAGATATTACAAGGCGTGAAAGCTCCAAAAGAGGCGACCCTCGTAAAACAAAACCTGGAAAAACTGCCATACCTTGAAATGACTCGGGATGTATGGGAAGCAGCCGGTGAAATATCGGCATCCCTCAGACTCGCAGGGATCACCATACCACTCTCTGATCTGATAATCGCGGGCATAGCGCTTTCCGGAGACCATGAGATATTCTCCATCGATCCACATTTCGAAAAGGTAGATGGACTAAGGCTTCACAAGTGGGTTTGAGGTTGGCTTTGGCTTAGGGCTCGCACAAAAATAACTTTCCAGAATTGGCGCCCAGATTTAGGTTAGATTTGGCTGTGCCGATTGAGCAAAACCACAGGAATAGTCGTACTATTTAGAGGATTTTACGATTGAGGCACGGTCGAAGATGGCCTGAGGATGGGATGCGAAAATGTGAAGTTATTTTTGCGCGAGCCCTTAACACACCAAGACCGAATCACCTAATAGTCTGGCCTCAAGAAAGAGGCTTCTTATCACCTCCTCACCATATTGTTTCATTTCTCACTGCCAGAATCGAAACCTGAAAACTGGCTACTGGTTTGCTTGCGGCCGAAGGCCCACATTGGGTTGACAATAAAATTAATATCTGGTTGACAATAAGTTGCTGATTAATATAATGGCATTATGGATACGAAAACGAACCTTATAGGTTGTCCCCTGACTCACGTAAAGGTTTTGCTCGCCCCTTTTCTCCTCGTTGTCTGGGTACGAGCCGCTCCCATCAGCTCATATCGACAAGTGGCCTCACCTCAGTAATTTTAAAGCGAATGGCCGCATGGATCATGTCAGCGGCCTCTTGGCCCACTGCATGGGCAATACTTTTTATGATCTCATCGTAAAACTTACCCTCGGTCTCCATATCAGCCGCTTCCAGATATACCCTGGCGCCCTTCCAATCCTTAACGGTTCCCCCGGGCTCCATGACGATAAAAACCGCCTTGGGGTTTCTTTGAAGGTTGCGGAAAGATCGATTTTCGCCAATTCCCATTACAACGGTATTCTCATCAACCATTCGAGGTGAGCCAAAAACAGCCGCGTTGACATCTCCCGTCTTGTTAGAGGTGGCAAGAGCTCCAATCCTGGGGTATTTGTTAAACAGCTTCATCAAATCCTGGCGATCCATAACATACCTCCACTTATGTTAATCCTCGGTATAAATAACCTTGTTTTGATACCTGCGTCTCCAAATAAGGGACCCATTCAATTGTCATGGATGAGAGTATCCTCCCCTTGCTGTAAGGGGGAACCTCCGCTGTACCATTTATATGGTCCAGTTTTCACCCAACTTGTCAAGGCCGGCGTGCTGTCTTTCTTTCGCATGTCATCTGGGATGTTCACATCAATCCGAAACCTCCCATCATGCCTGGATATATATTTCAAGAATAAGAACTCGATTTTTTTACCGAGTATAGTGGGAGTGGTCTTGCGGGTCAAGAAAAATCCAGCCACAGGATATAGTGGCTTCAACTTGCGGACGTGAAATGGGAGCCTGGATCGAACGAGAGCATGCAGGTGGAGGGCAGATGCCAAGCCAAAATCTGAAGAGTGCTCGACGCAAGGATACACAATTCAGTTTGAAGCCACAGCTTCCGTACTCATTGCCCGATTTGCCGGAAGCATGATTTGCCTGTCCCCTTTTCCTTTTCTCTATCATCATGAGGTCGAAGAAGACCTGGAAAGCATCGGGCCTTTCGCTGTACGGCGGATTGTGAAAGCCATAGACGCAAAACTGACCCGCGCCCCACTAAAGTTCGGGGCGCCATTGTCCGAGAATCTGGCCAATTTCCGAAAACTGCTTGTGGGAGACTATCGCGTGGTGTATCAGGTGCGCGAAAAGACGGTTATGGTATATGTGTTGGCGGTTGGACCCCGCCGGGACAAAGAGATTTACAGGGCCGCGGTGAAACGGAAATCATAAGACATTGTAGTTCAAGATGTGATACCGGTCCCACTAATTTTTAGGTGCTGATTTCTTTAAAAATAACCGAGAAACTTTTAAGCTGTTGCTTCACGGATTGGTCTAACGCGCTCAATTTTTTCCATTCGTTTCGGCGAATGTAATGCAGTCCATATATCATTTCGTTGCTGCGAATTGAGCCAGAAATTCGGCGTATTGCCAAAGACTTTGGCCAACATTAATGCAGTGTCAACGGTGATAGACCTTTTACCGGTGCAGAGTTCATTTACCGTCCTACGACTGACACCCATCGCAGAAGCCAGTTGCCCTTGAGTAATCCCCAAAGGTACCATAAATTCCTCAGTGATCATTTCACCAACACTGACAGGTTGACGTTTGGTTAAAATCATTTTACACCTCATTTGTATGTATGATTATCAAGGTAAATGCCATC
>CAZACO010000693.1:0-2791 GCA_964483185.1 uncultured Desulfobacteraceae bacterium | reverse complement strand
CTATCGTACGTCGCACAACGAATCCCGCCGATTGACGCTGAGATTGTGAAAAAGAGCCATTTCTGGATGGACACTAATTAAATCACGGGCTACGCCCAAACGTTCCGAAATTTGTTCGGTGATTAGAGAAAACGAGGGACATGATGTCGACTGAAGATATTGTAGCTGTCGAACAGCTATTACATCGATACTGTCATGTTGTGGATCGGGGAACGGTTGAAGAGTTAGCCGGGCTGTTTCACCCGACAGCTGTCCTGTTGCCTGTTTATGAAAGCGATAAACGATATGAAGGCCGTGAGGCTGTTCTCGCCTGGTACACCAAATATAACAATACGATCCGGGCGAGAACTAAATTCCTCCGGCATAAAATTGAATCCCCCGCAATAACGGTTGACGGTGACAGGGCAAAATCGGTTTGCTATCTCGATGCTGATACCATCAACATCGGCACAAACGAACCGATCATTACCCTTGGCCGTTATGATGACAAGCTCATCAAAGACGATGGCATCTGGTATTTCAAAGAACGCAAGATCCTTGTCTACTACAACTATACCATCAAGGCTTACCTTCCGGGGCGGGGTGAGGGGGGATAGGAAACGGTGAAGCGAAAAAGAAAAACTGTGGGGAAGATCAGATTGGGTAGAACGATTTAATGGTATATAGGGGTAATTTTCGGATACCTTCTGGTGTGCATTCCAACGGTGCAGCAAAAAACGCTGATTAGGTCTATAATTATAGTCTTTAAACCCATTTTGCCATTTTATTTATGCAACTTTAGGGTAAATATGCGCTTCTGAATTAATTATGGGCGTTATGTTATCAAGACTGAGAGAACTACAATGAAAAACAAGTTTAAGGTCGCTCTTGTTACAGGGGCAGGTCAAGGGATTGGTAAAGAAATTGCGTTATCCTTGTCAAGAGAGGATTACGCTATAGCGGTTAATGATATCCGCTCTGACAAGGCAGAGGCAACGATCGAGGAAATTCATGTTGAAGGCCGTAAAGCAATTTCAATCCCAGGAGATATCTCTAAAGAACCCGAGGTTGGGGAAATGATCTCCAGGGTGGAAAAAACCTGGGGAGGAATCGATGTCTTAATTAACAATGCGGGTATCGTAGATCAACAAGGGCCCGTGGTTGATCAGGATCTGGGCATATGGGAAAGGCTCATTGATGTTCATTTAAAAGGAGCGTTTCTAATGAGTAAGACATGCGCTCCCCTTTTGTTCGAAAGGGAACGAGGCAGGATTGTGAATATTGCTTCTATTGCAGGTTTGGTTACCTTTCCACGGCGAAGCGCTTATGGCCCAGCAAAGAGCGGCCTGATACGATTGACTCAAATTCTGGCCCTTGAATGGGCAAAGAAGAATATAACCGTAAATGCTGTAGCACCTGGCTATGTGAAGACTGATTTGGTTACTGAATTGATAAAGGACGGAGTATTGGATGAAGAGACCCTGGCGAAGCGTACTCCATTGGGACGAATTGCTACGCCTTCGGATGTGGCGAACGCTGTTCTTTTTTTGATATCAGAAAGAGCCGATTTCATAACAGGGCACACGCTTGTGGTTGATGGAGGGTGGTCAGCCTACGGATTCATATGAGTTTTATAGAAGTTTATGATAGGTCCACTTTGGCGCTTAGGGCTCGCTCAAAAATAAGTTCGCAGAATGGACACTCAGATTTGGGTCAGATTTGGCTGCTGCGATTGAGTGAAGCCACAGGAATAGTGGACTATTTCGAGGACTTCACGATTGAGCAGCGGCCGAAGATGGCGTGAAGCTGAGATGTAAAAATGTGAAGTTATTTTTGAGTGAGCCCTTAGATTGGGAGTCTGATTCTCCAATGTGACTATGGTTGGTTCAACAGGATTCTCGGCTCTATTATTGGCGAGGTTTTATTAATATTAATTGAGGGGAAGTTGGAAGCTATGGAAAAGAAATATCAATATTTGCTCTATTCTTACGCTGATAATGTGACGACCATAACCCTGAATGATCCCGATAAGCTGAACGCTCTGAACCTGGATATGCAGAGAGAATTCCTCAGTGCGCTTCGGCATGTAAGGGATGATGAAAATACCAAGGTAATCATTATTACGGGCGCAGGAGAAAAGGCATTTTGCGTTGGAGCCGACATCAGCGTTTTCGAAGGAATTTCTGCTATAAAAGGATATCAGCTGATGCGTGACCCCGGATATGAGGTTCATCGGCTGATGGAGATGATGGAAAAGCCGATTATCGCTGTTGTAAATGGTTACTGCCTTGCAGGAGGGTTAGAGGTAGCCTTAGCCTCTGATTTTATCATAGCTGCTGAGGAAGCCGCTTTCGGCGTGCCCGAAATTAATATTGGGATAATTCCAGGTTGGGGGGGTTGCGTTCGACTTGCGCGTGCCTTGGGCCCAAGGCATGCCAAGGAGTGGGTCATGACAGGCAAAAGATTTTCGGCAACCGAGGCGAAAGATCTCGGTTTGATAAACAGAACTGTGCCGCGAAATGTTTTGATGGCTGAGGCACGAAAGCTAGCCTCAGAGCTGACTGCCAAATCGCCAAATGCTCTTAAAATGGCTAAAATGGTGATTAATCTGTCTCTCGAATCTGCAGACACCGATGCCGCACTGGCAATTGAGCGAGGTGCGATATCAGTTCTGATGGGAACGAAAGATTGTGCTGAAGGTGTGGCAGCTTTTCTCGAAAAAAGAAAGCCTGACTTCAAAGGAATATAGCGCGATTAGGATGCAACGGATGTAATAGGATATTGGCGCCGGAAAAAGGGAGAAATGTTTGAT
>CAZACO010000692.1:0-2792 GCA_964483185.1 uncultured Desulfobacteraceae bacterium | reverse complement strand
ATGGTATAAAACATCATGCCGAAGGCCAGGGTCAAAAGCGCAAAGGCAAGACCGCCGGTACGCACCTGAACCCAGCCCACAGGGAGGGCAATCAGTGATGTCACAACAATCCCTGTAAGGATGGCCAGCCACAGAGATGAAGGGGATACATGTATTAAAAATAGACCCACGACATAGGCCCCGATCCCTAAATAGGCATTGTGCATGAAAGAGAGAAGGCCTGTGTATCCTAACAGGACGTCGAGGCTCATTGCCAGGAGACCGTAGATCAGCATCTCATTGACGAGACTGATGTAGAATCGATTGGTCAGGACAAAGGGGAACAACGCCAGGCAGGCAACCAAAATAAAGAGTGCCACTATCCTCAGAGGATGCGTGTTTCTCCGCTCTATGCCCATTTCAGACGTTCGATCATCCATCTTACTCAAACCTTCCTTCTCCAAGGAGTCCACGGGGCATAAAGGCGAGGATAACCGCCATCATCATATAGACGATGACCATGGCCAGATCCGTGACAAAAAATTCGGCCAGGGTCTGGACCAATCCGATCAGGAAGGCCGCCAGCACAGCCCCCCTCAGGCTGCCCAACCCCCCGATAACAATGACAACAAAGGAACTGATCAGCATTTCATGACCCATGATAGGATCAATGGTGTAGAGCGGGCCTGAGATCACTCCGGCAATTCCGGCCAGAATACAGCCCAGTGCAAAGGCGCCCACATGAACAAAGGTCATGTTGATTCCCAGACACGAAACCATCTCGGGAATGGTGCTCGCCGCCCTGAGGATGACGCCCAATTTTGTCTTTCCTAAAAACAGCATCAAGCCGATCATGGCTGCAGCCGTGATCAGGAGTGTAATAAGCCGAAAAACAGGATAGTGCGTCCCTGCGATCGGAATGGTTTGTCTCATAAACTCGGGGAGTTCGATAAAGCGGGGCTCATTTCCCCAGAAATACTTTATCAGGCCATCCAAGAGAAACATGAGCCCGTATGTGAGGATCAGCGTATAAACGATCGATCGCTTTCGCACAGGCGCGATAATCGTTCGTTCTATGATCAGACCCAAGATGGCGATGATGACAGGGGCTATAAGCAGCGCCACAAAAAAATTGAGTCCCGAGGCAACCAGTGTAAAACCTGCGTAAGCCCCCAAAGCATAAAGGGACCCGTGAGCAAGGTTCATCACACGGCTCAGTCCATAAATGATATTGAGCCCGATGGCCACAATCAAGAGCACACCACCCAGGACAAGGCTGTTCAATGCAATATCTACAGCGATTGCGATGACGCTCATATCATTTTCCTGTTGATTTTTCGCAGGCGTTCACGGTTCCTCGGAGTCCAAAGAGGGCAGCATCGGATGATTTAAGTGCAGGGTCCCGCTATCCGTTGCAGGAATGACAACGGACTGCGGATGACCCGAAAATCGACGATGATTATTCCGGAGGCCCTAACTCCTCGGCCGAAAAGGTATGCAGTACCTTCATGAAAATCTTGGCGCCATAGGGATTCCCTGGAGCCAAGGTCGTCTCGGTCAATACGGCGGCATTTCTCATACAGTTGTCTTTGGCCGAAATACGAACCACGCCGTAAGGCCCGTTAAAGCTGATACCCTTTAAGGCCGCGGCAATTTTCTGGGGATCCGTGGACCCGGCCTTTTCAATGCCGTTAAAGAGGTTCATGGCGCCCACATAGCTATGGCATGCGGCATCGGAGGGAATGGTATTGAATCTTTTCCAGAAGTCGCCTTCCCATTTGTCGGATATGGGATTATTGACATCCCAGCACCAGTCCGAAGCGCCAAAGATGCCCACGCACGCCTCGCCGCCCGCCTCCAACTCAACCGGACCCGGGGCAGCGCCGGACACGATTCGGGCATATTTCTGAATACCGAAATCATAGCACTGTTTTGCGAAAACAGGGATGACATTGGTGATGAGAGCAATATATATGCCATCTGCTCCAGAGGCCTTGATCTTGCTGATGTAGGAGGACCAGTCCTTGGTTTTGATCGGCGCCCTGTCGAATTTCTCATTTGCTATTTTGATGCCGTTTTCCTTGGCCAGTTTGATGAATCTCTGGGCCGCATCATGGCCCCAGGCGTAATCATGAACCAGGACATAGTAGGTTCGTTTCTTGAGGTCGGGGGTCGCCAGAATACCCTTCACATTACCCACCGCAGTCTGATCGTTGGCCAGTTGGCCGGACCTGAATACTAAGGGATTGAGCCCATAGAACTTGGTAGTCATCACGTGGGTGGTCAAAAAAGGGACATTCAGCCTGTCGATATTCTTGGCAAGGGCCAGGCCCACACCGCTTGAAAAGACGCCGATCAGGGCCTTGCATCCATCCTTGAACACGAGTTTTTCTGCCTTACTCACCGCAATTGGGGGTTTTACACGGGTATCCTCGACAATCAGTTGGATGGGACGGCCCAAAATGGTCTTCTTTTCTTCCGCAGCCATCTGTATCCCCATCTTCATCTCTTCGCCGCCCTGTGCCACAATGCCTGAGAGGGGCACGAGAACGCCGATCTTGATCGGGTCTGCGGCGACTGCGTTGAGCGGGGCCAGCAAAAACAAACCCGCAAGTAATAAGGATGTAATTAGAACTGCTCCTTTCATTTTTCCCTCCTTCTATTCCCGCTAAATTGTGGTTAATGCCACTCTTGTTTCAGCCGCCTGTCTTTCTCTTACCACCTCCCGTCTTTTCATGTTTGATGGTCCCGAAAATAGTATGTTTTCTCGCAAGGACGCGAAGAACGCCAAGAAAAGATCTATTACTATTAAC
>CAZACO010000691.1:0-2795 GCA_964483185.1 uncultured Desulfobacteraceae bacterium | reverse complement strand
TTACCTGGGGCATATACTCTTTGGTGAGGAATCCGCTAAGTGCCGGTGTATTGTCAATGACATTGGGCCTTGCGCTTATGATACAGTCGCTTTTCGTAATTGCCCTGTTTGTCATCTACCTCATATTGGTCTTACGTGTGCTTTCCATAGAGGAAAACCAGCTATCCGAAGCATTTTCTGAAGAGTACCGCTCTTATAGCCGGAAGGTTAAGCGGATAGTGCCATTTATTTACTGATTAGTCTAGGGGTCTGCTGTTGACTGTTTTACTCTGCGGGATGGGGTCGGGCCACGCTAACTATTTTGAACTGTTAAAGAACAAACGTGAGAACTCCCTTATTTGGGCCCTATATTGAACTTTTTAGGGGCAAAAAGAGCGTTATTCAAAATAATCAATGGCAAGAGCAAAAAGAGACTATATCCCAGGCCAGATTTAGCACACCCCGGTTAAACAGGCTTCGCGTTGAACAGGGTAAATCACTCACAGATGCCATAAGAGAGAGTTTCTTCTCAAGTTTGCCAAGGATCGCAAGAGATGGCTTCAGTGGCTTTATGAAGCTAAGAAGCGATCGGCGCGGTTCTATACTTCAAATGCTCCAACTGTTGAGGGCGAAAAACCATTCGTCGAGCTACAAGAGTATTGAGCATGTATCCAGGGTTTGATTTAATGGAAAATCATTGTCAACTCACTTAGCAATACGAACTGAAAACCGGGCTTGTCACCGGGAGCAAATGGAGGGTAAAATGGTTAAAAAGCTGTTCAGCATTTCAATCCTGGCATCGACGGTCTGTCTTTCAACAGCTCTTCAGGCCGCGACGTTCAATGTCAAAACTCCTGCGGAATTTCAAGGCGCACTGACTACAGCTCAGGCAAATGGGGACGCCGACACCATTAATGTCGCCGCCGGCGCTTACGCTATCAGTTCCACGCTGACTTATGATACCAGCGAAAATTTTGCTCTGACGATTACGGGAGCTGGTGCCGCCACAACCACTCTCGACGGCGGAAACACGGTCCAGATACTGAATATCAATGGCAATGGAAGCGGAGATATAACGATCAGCGGCTTGACTTTCCAAAAGGGAAGAGCGACTACTGGCATTATTACGGGTGGCGGTCTCGGCGGCGCATTCGCAATCACCAACGGTTCAAGCGGAGCGGTAACGGTCGACAGCTGCACCATCGATTCCAACACGTCGACCAAAAGCGCGGGCGGCTGCTTTATCGGAATGATGAACGGAGACGCAACCGTCACCAACTGCTCTATCACAAACAATTCCTGTGATGAAGGCACCGCAGACGACGGTGGGGGTCTATATATCTATTTTGACACGGGAGGCACGGGAAATGCGATCGTCCGAAACTGTGACATCAGCAATAATACGCTCGGGGACAATCTGGCGCCGGTCGGCGGCTGTGATGGCGCAGGGGTAATGGTTTATCACATGGGAACAGGCGCCACCTTCACCATTGAGAATAACCAGATCAACAACAACCTCTCGCATTACGGCACTGCCGGTGCCTTTCTCAGGAATCCCGGACAAACAACCATGGTAATCACAGGCAATACGTGTTCAGGGAATACAACAGGGGGAAATGCAGAGGAAACGGAAATTGCAGGCAGCGGCATGCTGGTGTACACCGATGGCGGATCAATTACCATCAACAATAACAAATTCTTAAATAATGCTTCGCTGGGGCCCTGGGATTTCGGAGCCGGGCTGGCCGTCCAGAATCTTCCCTTGGGAACGCTCGAAATGATCGGCAATGTCTTGGCCGGCAACCAGACAAATGGAAACGGCGGTGGTGCAACCGTCAATCTCGGCAGCGGCATGACCAAAGCAAGCATCATAGAGAATCTCTTTGTGAACAACCGGGCCAACACCACCGGTGGGAGCGGCGGTGGACTTTCCCTTTCCGCCGAATCCGACGTAACGCTCATCAATAATACCTTTTACGGCAACCGTGCATCTGACGGCGGTGGACTGGGATACTACGCCGAATCCGCGTCAGACTCCGCAACGCTTTATAATGAGATTTATTGGAGCAACACCCCCAATTCAATTGCGGTTTTCAGTGCCGGACCCGTTGCCGCACAGTACTGCAACATAGAGGGAGGAAGCGGGCAATCTTGGTTTAAAACAGGATGCATCGATTCCAATCCCGACTTTTTCAACAGTGCGAGTCCACAGGGGACCGACGGCATCTATGCCACCTTGGATGATGGACTGCATCTGATCGCTGCCAGTCTATCAATGAATACAGGGAACAACACGGTTGTTCCCGGAACCATTACAACTGATATTGCAGGGGAAAGCCGTATTCAGGACACGAACGTAGACATGGGCGCCTATGAAGGATTGGCGGGTACGCCGCCTCTCCCCTTGTGCCCGGAGTGCTCCGGTAGCCCGGTAGTCCTCACAAACGTCACGTTCAGCTCAGGGACCGCCTGTGAATGCACAGATGTTACATCTATCACAATCAGTAACGGTGTAACAGTTGAGAGCGGAGCCACTATCACTTTCAAAGCGCCGACAGTAAATGTCCGGAGCGCATTTCATGCAGAACAGGGGGCTACGGTTAAAATAAAACAACCCTAAGCTGAATATGATTCTTCAGATAGCTGATGAAAAACAGCCAACCCCGCCGTTGGGTTGCAACGCGCAAACATGAAAGGCTGACACATATGAACGGACACGGATATGGGTCATGAAAAAATGCATATCTATGAGATTGAAAGGATGATATAAGCTGACTATGCCACGCAAAGCCCGCATAGATGCCCCCGGTGCACTC
>CAZACO010000690.1:0-2799 GCA_964483185.1 uncultured Desulfobacteraceae bacterium | reverse complement strand
TCGTGCGCACTTACATGGGACATCACCAGGCCATGAGTCTCCTGGCGCTGACGAATCTCCTTCATGAAGACTGCCTCCGGCGCCACTTCAACTCCGACATGCGCGTGCGCGCGGTGGAACCTCTGCTTCATGAACGCATCCCGCACCTGCCGCCGCTGCACCACATTTCCACGCGCGAGCGGGTGTCTTCAGTTGCGAGCATTGGCGAAGTCGCGCTTCCGGCCAGCCAGTTCGCGACCCCTCATACAGCCACGCCAAGGACCCAGTTGTTGTCCAATGGGCGCTACGGGCTCATGCTGACGGGCGCCGGTGGAGGCTATAGTCGCTGGAACAACTTCGAGATTGCGCGCTGGCGGTCGGACCCGACCCAGGATCCCTGGGGGATCTTCTGCTACATTCGCGATGCCGATTCCGGCCAGCTATGGTGCAATACTTACCAGCCGACCTGCGGCTCGCTTGACCGCTTCTGTGTCGACTTCACACTGGACCGTGCCGTGTTCCGGCGCACCGACAATGACATCGAGAGCGAGACCGAGATCATCGTTGCGTCGGAAGATGACGTTGAGATTCGGCGGATGACGCTGATCAATCGGTCGGCCCGCACCCGCCGGATCGAGCTGACAAGCTACGTTGAACTGGCGCTGGCACCGCACGATGCGGACCGGCAGCATCCGGCGTTCAACAAGCTGTTCATTCAGACCGAGGCGCTGCCGGAGCGGCGGGCGCTTCTGGCTTACCGTCGGTTGCGCAGCGGGCGCGAGGTGCCCATCTATGTCGCCCACCGCTTCTGCCTGGAGCGCGACGCCGGTGACCCCACGGACGAGGCCTTGCGCTTCGAAACCGACAGGCGTCGCTTCGTCGGCCGCGGCCGCACGCTCGCAAGTCCGATGGGTGCCTTGCAGGAACCCGGTGGCAGCCAGGGCTGCGTCCTGGATCCGATCCTCAGCCTGCGACAGGACCTCACTCTGCTTCCCGGCCAGCGGATCCAGGTGTCCCTGATTCTGGCTGCGGGCCCCTCGCGCGAGAAGGTCGTCGGACTGATGAGCAAGTACGGCGATTCCCATGCGATCGGCCGGGCGATGGACTTCGCCTGGACATCCGCCCAGCTTGAGCTGCGTCTTCTGCGCATCCAGCCTGACGAAGCGCGTCGTTTTCAGCAGCTGGCCAGTCACCTGCTCTATCCCAATTCCCTCCTGCGCTCCGCCGCGCAGCGCATTGCCGATAACCGTAAGGGCCAGGCCGGCCTGTGGGCCTATGCCATATCGGGCGACCTACCCATCGCCCTCGTCGCCATCGGCGAGGCGCGCGAGCTGGCCCTGGTCCGCCAGATGCTCCAGGCGCACGCGTATTGGCGGATGCATGGACTGGTGGCCGACCTGGTGATTCTGAACGAGGAAGCCAGCGGCTATACGCAGCCGCTGCGTGAAGAGCTCAAACGACTGATCCAGTCTCATGGGGCCAACACGGCGGTGAACCGGCCGGGCGGAGTCTACCTGCTCAGTGCGAATCTGATCCCGGCGGAAGACCTGACACTGCTGCGCGCGGCGGCAAGCGTGGCGCTGGTGGCGGCCCGTGGCACCTTACCCCAGCAACTCGCCGCAGCGGCTCCCGAAGGGCCCGTTCTGCCCGGACCCATGATCAGGAAGCGGGATCTCCGTGATCCTTCTGCGGCGCTCCCCTTCATGGAGCTCCCCTTCTTCAACAGCCTGGGCGGCTTCACTCCGGACGGGCGTGAATACGCGATCTATCTTGGCCCGGACATGAACACGCCCGCGCCCTGGACCAACGTCATCGCCACCCCGGAGTTCGGCACGCTCGTCAGCGAAACCGGGGCCGGTTTCACCTGGCAGGGCAACAGCCAGCGCAATCGCCTGACGCGGTGGTCAAACGACCCGGTCATGGATCCGCCGTGCGAGGCGATCTACATCCGTGATGAGGAAACCGGAATCTACTGGACGCCGACCGCATCTCCCATCCGCGAGGAGACCGCGTACCGGGCCCGGCACGGGGCGGGGTACACCGTGTTCGAGCATAACAGCCACGGCATCGAGCAGGAGCTGACGGTCTTCGTTCCCATGGATGATCAGGGGGGTGAGCCGATCAAGCTGCAAAAACTGGTGTTGCTCAACGACTCCGGCCGGCCGCGCAAGCTTTCGCTGACTTACTATGTGGAGTGGACGCTGGGCGAGACGCGCGAGTCTTCCCAGATGCACGTCGTGACCACCTGGGACGACGAAGCCCAGGTTATGCTGGCCCGCAATCACTACCACCCCGACTATGCGGACCGGGTGGCCTTCGCGGCGGTAAGCGCGCCCGCGGCGTCTTTCACCGGCGACCGCACAGCCTTCCTGGGGCGCAACCGCTCGCTGGGCAGCCCGGCGGCGATGGGGCGCACCGGGCTCTCACGCCGGACAGGAGCGGGCCTGGACCCGTGCACCGCGGTGCAGGTCGCCTTGAAACTGGCTCCGGGAGAACGGGCCGAAATCACCTGCATGCTCGGACAGGCCCGGTCGATGGAGCAGGTCCACGCCTTGGTGCTGGCCTACCGAGACAGGCTGGAGCTGAAGACCGCGCTGCGGCAGACCCAGGCATGGTGGAACAGCCGGCTTGGCGCGATCCAGGTGCATACCCCTGAACTCGCCACAGATTTTCTCATCAACCGCTGGCTGCTCTATCAGAGTCTGAGCTGCCGGGTTTGGGGGCGCTCCGGCTTCTACCAGTCCGGCGGGGCCTTCGGCTTCCGCGACCAGTTGCAGGATGTGCTGGCACTGCTCTACGCCCATCCCGTGCTGGCCCGGG
>CAZACO010000689.1:0-2800 GCA_964483185.1 uncultured Desulfobacteraceae bacterium | reverse complement strand
TTCACTGACCATTGTCAGAGACCTTTCAGCAATCTTCATGCCTGACAGGCAAAACCGGGCTTTCTCTTGCAAAATCAGTCAGATGAGGAGATGGGGGCCGTACTGGCAAACGGACTCTTTTTGGGGCATTTTGTAACACAGTATATCGTTTCTATCCAACAACCTATTGGTATCATTAATGAATAATGACAATGGGGAAAATACGGCCAGATGTTACAAAATTACTCATTTCACAGGGGGTTTGATCTTCCCATCCACTACCTATTGACCCCTGACAACTGGTAATTTCGTTGACTTCTGGAAGATGTGTGTATAAAGAATAGGCAGTATTTCTAAAGCAATCTTCGCCTTTTAACCCCTGTCCCAGACCGATCCGAACCAATGCTCTATACTCAAAAGATCAGGTCTGGAATAGCGCATAGCCTGATCAAATAGGCAAAGGTCGCACTCTCCGAGCTGGAGGCTCTACGAGCTGGAGGCCAACAAAGCGGATGAAGAGGAGAACCAGGAGCCGTTGCGTACGGATAGTCCTGTTCCCTTGCGAAGCGGCAAAGATATTGTTAGGATAAAGCTGCGCGAAGAACTGTTCTTGAATCCGGCAGGCGGACAAGGGTTGTATTCCCCGCCCCTTGGGGCGCTCAATGCTTTTGATGATACCCCGCTGCTTGCGGCGGGGTATCATCATTTACCGGAGGGCTTTCAGTCACCAATGGAACTGACCTTTGAATGGCACGAACGAAAAGCCAAAGAGAACCTGCGAAAACACAACATTGACTTTGATCAGGCAAAGTCCGTCTTTAGCGATCCTTTTTTGTTGACGTTTCCTGATGAAAGACACTCTCAAGTGGAGGAACGGTTTATCAATATCGGCAGATCGTCAAAGGGAAATGTGCTGATCGTCATTCACACCGAACGGGAAGGATCTATCCGCATCATCAGTTCCCGTAAGGCTACGGTTTCTGAACGGAACATATATGAAGAAGGAGGATCTTAGTTATATGAGCAAAGAAAAGAATTCAGATCCCATGCTTCCGGAATATGATTTCAAGAATATGCCCGGGGGTGTCAGGGGAAAGTATTACAAGGCCTACCGTGCGGGCCACACGGTCAAGATTCATCAGGAAGATGGCAGTACCGTGGTCAGGCATTTTACGCTTGAAGACGGCGCTGTAATGATTGAACCGGATGTCAGAGAATATTTCCCGGATTCAGAGGCGGTCAACCGCGCTTTGCGTTGTCTGATACCGCTTTTGTCCAAACAAGAGCAGCCGACCCACGCAAGACACAATGACCGGGAATGAACGCACCCCGTCATTTTTAATCCGTTTCCCGCACAAGATTGAGTAGACCGTTGGTTAGAGCGGAGCAAAATCTCTCCGATCCGTAGGCTTTACCCTCCGGCCTGGAAGCCCTACAGGCTGGAAGCGGAGCCGGAGGCCAGGGCGGGTCCGAGAGGGAAAAGAGGATTTGAAATGGTCTATGATCGCCCAAAAACCCCGTTACTCTGAAGAGATGGAGAGCGGGGTTTTGTATTTTGTGGTCCCGGGAAAAACGCATGGTAAAAGATATGGGATCAGGACGTGGGGATAAATCACAACAGTTTGCAATTAACCGCCAAGCTAAAAACAACCTAAAATAAGATAGTTAGATGCGTTATTTACTTACAAATGGATGTCCCGCACACCCGCACACCAAAGATATGGGGGCAAATAACACCTACTATTGGGATATAAATGATGAGGATTCAATAAGATAGCGACCCGGAGTCACTTGCTAGCATGGCAAAACGTAACCACGAAACCAAAAAGGGAATAGTTGGCCAAAGAGTTGGCCAGAGCCGTGAGTATGGGCAAGGGCTGGGACTGTGAGACGGTGAACTTTGCCGATCCAGGCCGTCTCCCCACATGCCTGGACGCGGATTTCCCCGTTTTACCGGTCAATAAACTTGCCAGGAAATGATCAGCCTCTATCATAAGAGGAGATTCTGCAAATGATATCATCCAGCTTAAAAACATCCGGCATCTGGGACAATCACCATCGTGGAACGATAGGTTGTTTTCTCAAAGAGAAGATCCTCCAAGACTCAGATCTCTCATTCGTCTCCGCTTACTTCACGATCTACGCCTATGCCGCCCTGAAGGAACACCTCGACCGGATTAATCATCTTCGATTCCTATTCGGAGAACCGCGATTCATCAAATCTCTTGACCCTGACAAAGCAGAGAATAAAACCTTCAGAATTGAGGACGACACCCTTTTGCTAACCAACCGCCTTGAGCAGAAACGGGTGGCAAAGGAATGTTCAGATTGGTTGAAAAGTAAAGTCGATGTCAGGTCGATTATCAAGCCGGGTTTCCTTCACGGCAAGATGTATCACATGGACAATAATGGCGTTCAGGAAGCCATCATCGGGAGCTCGAACTTTACGGTACGGGGCCTTGGCCTGGGCACTTCGGGCAACAACATCGAGCTTAATCTGGAAGTGGATAGTACGAGAGATCGAAAGGACCTGAAGAATTGGTTCGACGAAGTATGGAATGACAACACACTTGTTGAGGATGTCAAAACGGATGTCTTGGATTACCTCGAACAGCTGTATGAGAACCAATCTCCGGAGTTTATTTACTACAAGACACTCTTCCATATCTTTGAGGATTA
Organism: uncultured Desulfobacteraceae bacterium; assembly: GCA_964483185.1. Taxonomy (GTDB): domain Bacteria; phylum Desulfobacterota; class DSM-4660; order Desulfatiglandales; family Desulfatiglandaceae; genus CAZACO01. Next base: position 142 of record CAZACO010000689.1, on the reverse strand, counting down.
TCTGTCAGAGGCGGAACGTGGAGGTCTCCTCGACGAGAAAACCGGCTTTTTTGAATCCGACGTATGGGACATGCTCTATGAATTCCAAAAGGATGGCGTAAAGGGCGCGATCAACAAGATTTTGAAGCATCACGGTTGTATT
>CAZACO010000688.1:0-2804 GCA_964483185.1 uncultured Desulfobacteraceae bacterium | reverse complement strand
ACTTCGTCGGGCCTATATCCCAATATCTTTTCCACAGAAGGTGATACGGTGCGAATCTTAAGTTCAGGATCAATAGAGTAAATAATATCGGACACATTCTCAAAATGAGAACGATATTTCTCCTCACTCTCCCGAAGCTTCTCTTCTGCCTGCTTGCGGTCAGTGATGTCTTCGTGGTGGCCGATGATCCGCACAGCGTCGCCGCGCTCGTCCCGCTCGACCACCTTGGACCGTGCGTGTATCCAACGGACCTCACCGGTCTTCGTCATCAGCCGGAACTCATTCTCATAGTGATCCGGTTTGGTCTCTATATACTTATCTGCAACGCGAAGTGCGCTTTCCAGATCATCCGGGTGGATGAGGTTTTTCCAGCTGTCACAGCTGGCAGGGAAGTCGCCAGGTTCGTAGCCTATCATACGATAGTAGCGTGGGCTGAAGAACAACTCGTCGGTCTTGAGGTTCCATTTGTAGACAGCATCGGTGGTGGCGTCAAGCGTGAGATCCAGCTCCTGCTCCCTCTCCCGCAGGGCCTCTTCGACCTCTTTCAGCCGTAACAACAGGAGGCGATTCTTGCCGATAACGGCGTCCACCTCTTCGTTGCGCAAGGCTGAAGTAATCTCCTCGGCTTCAGCCAGTTTGGTCTTGAGTTCTTGATACGTTGGGGTTTTGCTGCTCATGATTTACCTCCAGATAGACCCAAGGCGCTAAGGACCTTTTGGGTTTCGCTCAGGTTGCCATAGATCTTGACCGGCGGCGATGCGCTGACCACTACCAGTGCCGGCGTCAACAGGATATTGTTTTTAAGTGCAGCCTCAAAATCCTCAAGTACGTCCACCACTTCAATCTTATATTTTCCTTTGAGGTGCTCTTCGCAGATCTTCAGGAGATTCTCTCTTCCTTGTTTGGAATTGGACTCGTCACCGGCCACAAAGAGCCGTAGCAGGCACCTTTTGCCCTGAGTTCCAGAGCCCTCTTTCTTTGTTCTTTGGGCAGGCTGTCTCATTTTGGACCTCCTTTGCCTCCTGCACCTTTGCGCATACCTTTAGGTGCAGATCTTCCGCTCAGAGAACTATCCAAACCCTCACCCCGCATCTTCCCCCGAGCCTCTCTGCCACGCCAGTACACGCTTTTTTCCATCTGAAGGGATTCCAGCTCTGCTTCAGCGGCCTCGAGTTCAGCCCGTAGATGTGTAGTCTGCGCCTCGAGCGCTGCTCGCCTTTCAATGACTTCGTGCTCCTTGCGCCTGATTTCCTTTTCTCTGACGCGTTGCTTCTCTGCTTCCCATTCCTCATGCTCCTGCCGGGCCGTGCCGGTCACCACACCGCCCTCACCCACGCACACATCAACGACGTCAATGCCCTGGTCGGTGATGAGAAACTCGCGGTACTGGTTGGAGTGTTTGCTGCCGCGGGATTTCATGACCAGCAGGGTGCGGTTAATCTCGCCGCCGATCTCGTTGTAGCGCAGCAAGATGACCGTGTCTACCAGGGAGGAGATACCGATGCCGCTGATCTCCTGCTCTTCTTTCAGGCCTTCGGCCTGGTTGGTGAGCAGAATAGTTATTCCCTGTCCCTTACAGGCATTGATGAGGCGCATCACATAGTCAAAGGCGGCAGCCTCTGAACCCATGCGCCTGGTGGCTGAGATGGCGTCAAGGATCACGTGGTCTGGACGAAACACCTCCATGGCTCTGAGGGCGCGGATGAGGTGTTCTTCGGCGCCTATTGATTCTGGAATGGCCGTGAGATACTGGAGTGCACCGTCCTTCAGGGCCGGGCGCAGGTCAATGCCGGGGCTGAGCATGCAGGATACGATCGACTCCTGGGACTCCTCAAAGCTGATGTAGAGCACTTTTTGGCCTCGCTCGCAGGAAACCTGTGCAAAGGTGCTGGCCAGCGTGGTCTTGCCCGTGCCGGATCCGCCTGTGATCAGGATACAGGCGCCGCGGTAATACCCTCCCTCCAGAAGGGAGTCGATCCGGGGATGGCCAGCGGATACCTTCCTCTCCAGCCCCTTGTGCCGAAGCCCGGCGGCTAACAGGGGGATGATGTTGATGCCGGTCTCTGTGATCACAAAGGGGTGTTCGTTGGAGCCAAAGCCGGAGCCGCGATACTTTATTACCCGCAGCCTGCGCGTGTTGATCTGGTGGGCGATGCGCTGGTCAAGATGAATGACGCAGTCTGCCATGAATTCGAGGAATTCATAGCGGGCTACGGTGGAAGTTTCATTCGAGGCCTTGACGGTCAGCACTGCGGTCATCTCACGGTCAAGTAACCAATCGTTCAGGGCATAGAGCTCATTGCGTTCCCGGGCCGGATCATCGAAGAGGCGCAGGAGAACATCGAGGGCGTCAATCACGATGCGGTTGGCTCCTAGAGCGGTGGCCTTTCCCTCGATGATGGCCAGCAGCCCCTTGATGTTAAAATCACCGGAGAGGACGACTTCCGGGTCTATGCGCGACTCCATGAGGAAGAACTTCCCTGCCTCCTCTAAGGGTGGGAGGTCCCAACCCAGGCTCAGTGCGCTCTGGCGTAGGGCTGCGGCCCGCTCTTCAAAGGTCACAAACATGCCCGGCTCGCCATTCAATGCCCCCCGATAGAGGAACTCCATGCCCAGGATGCTCTTTCCGCATCCCGGGCCACCACTGACGAGCGTGGTCCGGCCCCTGGGGATGCCTCCATTCAGGACATCATCCAGCCCGGCAACGCCGGTCGCCACTTTTTGGAGCTCCCTCGCCTTGGTTACGGAAGCTCTGGTTTCTTTCTTACGTCTTTGCCTGGTCAATGTGGTTTCTCCTTTCTTTT
>CAZACO010000687.1:0-2805 GCA_964483185.1 uncultured Desulfobacteraceae bacterium | reverse complement strand
CTGAATTGGACACTCGATAGTCCCCTTATTTCATTAATGGATGGGCACTAGCTAGTGCCTGTCCATTAATGGGATCCAGGCACAAATAAGTAAGTTGAGATGCTGAAGGTGATGTGGTAGGAAATAGACATGCCGAGATTGCCCCGATGAGACGCACCCGGTGTGCCCCACCCCGTTAGTATTCGCGGTATTGAACGCCGAACCAAACGTTCCAGGAGAAGCTTGGCAACGCGTCTGAACGCCATGGCTGGGTGCATGGATTGACTGTAGGGGCCAGAGCACGTCCTTGAATTATATGGCTGGATGAGATCGTTATCCCCTTGCCGAAAGGAGGCCAAAAAATGCTGAGCAATAAGAAACAGATCGTCTTGGTCTTGTTTTTCATAATAATGGGCTGCGGTGGATCGATGCCAAAGGCGACGCTTTACCAGACACCCCATGGCGAGCATGACATTTATGTTGACGTTTATGACGCCGGTAAGGCCTACAATGGTACAACCCTCCTTGCAGACAACCACAGGAAAGACCGTCCAAGAATCATCGAAGTGGATATGAACGGAAAAATTGTCTGGGAATACGTTCTGCCGTATTATCTGAGAGGATACAATAATCCCGGGTTTGATGTTGAAGGACTGCCTAATGGTAATGTTCTGTTTGTTTTACCGTTAAAAGGTGTTTATGAGATAAATCGGAACGGTGATGTTGTCTGGTCTTATATGGATAGCCAGGTCACCCATGATGCGGATCGGCTCCCGAACGGTAATACCCTTGTCGTATTCGGCGGTTCTGATTCAAAAAATGACATCCAGGCAAAAGAGATCAATCCAAAGGGAGAGATTGTCTGGACCTGGAAGGCAAAGGATCACCTCGATACGGCCGAGTATAGAAATGTCTATGATCAAGGCTGGACGCATGCGAATGCTGTTACGAGGCTTGAAAACGGCAATACCCTGATAAGTTTAAGGAACTTCAACATCGTCATAGAAGTGGAACCGAATGGTGCGATTGTCAGGACTATCGGCAAGGGGATATTTCACTATCAACATGATCCCGAGGTCTTACCAAACGGCAATCTGCTCGTAATGAACCACACAAGACCTAATAAGGCGATAGAAATTGACCCAAAGACAAATAAGGTCGTTTGGGAGTCCAGAAACTTTGGGAAAGAAATGTCTCCGGTGAGAGACGCCGATCGACTGCCAAACGGCAATATTTTGATTACAGGGACAACAAAAATCCTTGAGTTTACTCCGGATGGAGAACTTGTCTGGCGGCTCAATCTGGACGTCAGGTTTGAAAATCGAAGACAGGCACCGGCACTCGGCTTTTACAAGGCTCAACGAAAATAGCCCTGAATCGTTGAAGCACATCAAAATAAATCTGGCAGAACATCAAGTGCTTGAACACCGACCCGACTACGCTCTCGCTCCATCAGATAGTTTCGTTTATTGAGCTTTTGTAAAATTATCAGACAATTTTGATTTTCCCGCCCGTCGGGTTAAGCGCGAGCGTTGGAAAGCTTCAGTGCCGGCTATAATCATATCATTCATCATGAGCTTGATCATGGTGGCAGAAAGTGCTATCATATAAATTGTGAAAACAAAACACCGGAAGACATTAGCGGCTGTCTTTGCCAAGCCTACCAAGGCAAATATCAAATTCAGCGACATTGAGTCTCTAGTCAAAGCGCTTGGCGGTGAAGTTCGAGAGGGCGATGGTTCGCGTGTGGTCTTGGAGCTTTCCGGCACAAGAGAATATGCCCATAGACTACATCCGGGAAAAGAGGCAAAGAAATATATAGTTGAAAAAATCCGTGAATGGCTAACAGGCTTGGAGGTGACGCCATGAACAGTATGATTTATAAAGGCTATTTTGCTAAAATCAACTTTGACGAAAGAGATAGTATCTTTTGGGGAAAAGTGGTTGGAATAAAAGATAGTATTACCTTTGAGGGTGAAACTGTAGCCCAGCTCACCGAAGATTTCCACAACGCAATTGACCATTATCTTGCTGACTGTAAAAAAGAGGGACGCATCCCTAATAAACCTTACTCCGGCAAGCTGACTTTGCGCATCTCCCCTGGCATACATGCCGAAATAGCTGCGGCTGCCGCTCACGATGGAAAAAGTCTCAACAAATGGGTCGCTGACACGCTGAACAAGGTTGTTCAATCCAATTGAAATCTTTTATCGTGGTTTTTCAAGCGTATAGTTTCGGTCGTAAAACAGCTATTCCAACCATGCTCTTGCACCGGATCGCAAAAAACCGCGCCCTCTGAAGAGCGGCGCGTTGGGCATGAGAAAGGAACAGAATCAAAGTAGATGTCCCGCGGATTCAACACCACCGGATTAGGGGGCGAAACCGCGCGAATTCAAAGTTGACGTGAAAACATCATGCACAGTTCAAATATCATTTTTGGGATTTTAAACATTTCATGTGGGATCTTATTTACTCTTATCAGTATTCCACTTGTGGCGAAGAAAGTGCCAATGAATAAGCTTTATGGATTTCGCATTGCGAAATCTTTCGTATCCGATGAAAATTGGTATACAATAAATTGGTATGGCGGCAAACAGTTAATCAAATGGTCTATCCTGCTAATATTTATTGGGATCTTATATTTCATATTCCCAGTTAAAGAGCTCCCGAGTGAAACGCAAAATGCATTTTTAGCTGTAGCTCCAATTATTATTTGCGTAGCGATTGCGATTGTAAAAACGATCGTTTTTTCAAGAAGGCTATAGTTATCGGCTTCGCCGAACCATTTTTCGCAGCGGTCTCACTTCCCTTGCCGCTGAAAATCCG
>CAZACO010000686.1:0-2811 GCA_964483185.1 uncultured Desulfobacteraceae bacterium | reverse complement strand
TGAGACCCGATGACATCTCTTTCCAGGCCATGGGGTTGTCTCTATCGGCCCTGCACGAGGAATGGATGGGGTCTTAGTGGACATGCTTTGGTTCCGGGATGTCCCCCTCCTGACATTCATTGCAAGACCGCCGGAAAAAGGCGCGTTGCTTATGCGCTGTAGTTATGCTAAAGATAGTCGACAAATTCTTGGATGACGGGGCAAAGGCAAAACGGATTGGACTGGAGGAAAGATGGCCAAGAAACTTTCATACCTTCTGATAGGCATTCTGGTACTTATTGCATTGTATGTCTGCAGTCTCTACAACTACCTCCTTTTTCACAGCCTTGCAGAGATCTTCGCCATCCTGATTGCCGGCGCCATATTCGTCATCGCCTGGAACACAAGACAGTTTCTCAGAAACAACTACCTCCTTTTCCTGGGGATCGCCTACCTGTTCGTCGGCAGTCTTGACCTTTTTCATACCCTCTCCTACAGAGGCATGGCCATATTTAAGGGCTACAGAGGGGATTTGGCAACCCAGTTGTGGGTTGGGGCCCGCTTTGTTGAGAGTCTGTCCCTGCTCGTGGCTTTTTTGTTTTTGCGAAGAAAACTCAAGGTCGGGCCGGTATTTCTCGGGTACACCATCGCCTGTGTCCTTCTGCTTCTGTCCATCTTCTACTGGCGGATATTTCCGGTCTGCTTTATTGAGGGCGTGGGACTTACGCCGTTTAAGAAAATCTGTGAATACATCATCTCTTTTTTCCTCCTCACTTCCCTGGCCCTGTTGTTCGTCCATCGCGAGAGGTTCGATGGCGGCGTCCTTCGATGGATCATCTGGTCCATCGGTTTTACCATTCTATCGGAGGTGGCCTTCACCACCTATGTGGCCGCCTACGGGCTGGCCAATCTGGTGGGTCACTACTTCAAGATCCTGTCCTTTTGGTGTATTTATAAGGCACTCATCGAAACAGGTCTCAGAAAGCCATATGCCCTATTTTTCAGGGAACTGAAACAGAGTGAAGAGCGGTATCATTCTCTTTTTACAAACATGATCAGCGGGTTCGCCCGGCACAAGGTCTTGTTTGACGGCCATGGGAAACCCGTCGATTACGTCTTCATAGAGGTGAACCGCGCCTTTGAACGGTTCACGGGCCTCCGGGAAGAGGCCGTCATCGGAAAAAAGGTGACGGAGGTCTTTCCGGGGATCGACAAGGATCCCGTTGACTGGATAGGCACCTACGGAAAGGTGGCCATGACAGGCGAGCCGGTCCGGATCGAAGATTATTCAGCCGCACTGGATCGGTGGTATTCGGTGATCGCCTACAGCCCGGAAAGGGGTTTCTTTGTATCGGTATTTGAGGACATCACCAAGCGCAAGCAGGCCGAAAAGGCCCTTCAAAAGGCCAGGGAGGAGCTTGAAATTCGCGTTCAGAAGCGTACGGCCGAACTCAGCCACGCAAAAGAGCTGTTGCAGACCATCATTGACCATATACCCGTCATGCTCTGCCTTTTCGATCCGGAAGGGGCGGTTCGGATCTTGAACAGCCATTTTGAAAACCTTATGGGATGGGGGCTCGAAGCGTCCGGGAAGATGGACATGACGGCTGTGTGCCATCTCGGCACCGAGATCTGCAACGAGGTATGGTCCCATATGAGACGTCGGGAACCGGGCTGGCAGGATCTCACCATCACGACGAAGCAGGGGAGAACGCTGGAAACCTCCTGGGCCAATGTGACACTATCGGACGGTTCTCTCATAGGCATCGGTATCGACATCACCGAACGGAAAAGGGCCGAAGCCAGGACGAGACTTTATTTGGAACAACTGGAGTGGAGCAACAAGGAGCTTCAGGATTTTGCCTTTGCCGCGTCCCACGATCTTCAGGAGCCGCTTAGAAAAATTCAGAGTTTCGGGGACCTGTTGAGCTCCGAGTTCAGCAGTTCCATCTCTGAAGAGGGACGGGATTATCTGGCGCGAATGCAGAATGCAGCGGCCCGAATGCGTGATTTGATCGATTCTCTCCTGGCCTATTCGCGCGTGACCACCCAGATCAGACCGTTTTTCGATGTGGCCCTGGGCGAGGCGGTCGAAGAGGCCCTGGCCAACCTGGTTGTCCGGATGGAAGAGACAAACGCCTCGGTGGAGGTGGCGGAACTCCCCATCGTGGAAGGGGATAAGATCCAGATAGTCCAGCTCTTCCAGAATCTTATCGGCAACGCCCTGAAATTCCATCGGGAGGGGGAGACTCCGAACGTCCGGATCTATGCCCGCCCGATCCATGATCACCGATCCCTTAAAACCGATGCCTACGAGATCTGTGTAGCGGATGACGGGATCGGATTTGAGGAGGCCTATCTTTCCAGAATTTTCAGCCCGTTTCAGAGGCTTCATGGAAGAAGCGAATACGAAGGCGTCGGTATCGGCCTCGCCATCTGCAGAAAGATCGTGGAGCGGCACCATGGCCGCATTACCGCAGCGAGCAGGCCCGGCCAGGGCGCTGTTTTTATGGTCACCCTTCCCAGGCGACAGGGGGAACAGAACGCGTCATAGCGGCAACAAAACTCCGAACCCATGACCGGACGCCCCTTGAACGGTCGGAAGATACCCTTTCACCCTTCTAAAAATACATGCTCCACCTCGGGATGATCCCCGTCGGGGTTCCTTATTCCACGCCCGGCATGCTCCATACGGAAGGCCGGGGAGGCCCCCCTATGGGGCATCCACCCTTGCAGGATCGCAAAACGAGCTGCAACCCACCAAAGAAGATCTGGAGATCGCACGGGCCCTGGGCCGCCGGGTCGCGGTCATCGCCGGAAAACTGAAGGAGG
>CAZACO010000685.1:0-2812 GCA_964483185.1 uncultured Desulfobacteraceae bacterium | reverse complement strand
TCAGGCCGAGAGCGCAGACGGGACAGGCGAGGCAGGCGGACCTTTTTATAGGCCAGAGGCCGCGCTCATACGAAGGTAAAGGTCAGCCAGCGTCCCCCGGGTTGAGGGGTGGTGGTCTGGGAGCCCTGCAACCGGAACAGCAGGCCTTATCGAATGGTCAGATACCCGTCCGGGGCCAGGCTGGTCGCCAGCATGACCATATTGATATCCAGATGCTTCTCCCAGTTGTCAGACGCCCGGGTCCTGGGTTCCAGCCAGAACGTTTCAATGACGTCACACAACGGCCGATATCGGGTCAATGACTCTATCCTGGATCGGAGTCGATCTTTTCTTTCAAAGGGGTCCGGTTTTCGGTCAACCAGATCTTGCAGCTTTTCAAGGGCCCGAAAACCGATGGCCAGTCCCAGTTCACGAAACGCGAGACGATGGTCGGCCGGGACATTCAGCGTATTGTTTTGTGCATAGTATCTGAGTCCAAAGAGGGAATCATCCAGAAGGGCCTCCAGTAGATCCTGTGTCTCAAGATCTCCATGAATGATCAACTGGGCAATTCGAAAGGCATCGCACAGAAGACTTCCCAGCCCGAGGGGATCGTCTGTCGCCCATTTTTTCCCCTCACAAATAACCGTCATGTCTTCAATCTCAGCCTTGAGATTCCGGCGCTGCGAACGGTCGGAATCTTCGGCGTTTCCTGCCTGGAGTTCATAATAGGTAATCCATCCATCGAGGGGATCATGTTGCCCCATAGATCGCACAAGGGGATAGGAAAGATCAATGCTCATTTTCCAGTACATACTTTTTTTTCCCCCTGAACGCGGAACATACGTAAACCGGGCATGGGCCGCTTTCGCGAGTTCCACGGCCCATTGATTGAAACGTGGATCCCCGGTGACACGGCCTGCACACTGGAGCGCGTGCATCCATTTGGTCAAGTAGTGGAAGTACTGCCCGTCCCGGTCCCATTCCAGATCTTCGTCAAAAGGCTCTTTCGGCCTTCTTTCGTTGATCCCTTTCCCTATTCGCAATCCCCCCTGTGTGGGATGCATTCTCCCTTCCTCTTCGTCCAACCGGCTGATCCATCCGGTTCGCGAATCATCTGGACGATGTTGGCCCAATACATGATGGACCTGCTCTATCAGCTGTAATGCAAGTGACCTATATGCCTCATCACCGGTTCGATTGTACAGCCCCAGAAAGTTGCACACGGCAAATGCATCCGTCCACAGGTACCGTCGCTGGGTCTCCCGGGCCGGTTCAAGTCCTGTCAACCGGGCAAATTGATTCATGAGTTCTTTGACCATATCCATATGTGACGCCTGTCCCATATCCTGTTCCCCGATGGTGTATGGTTCATCACGTTTGATCCGGTTCCCCTCCGGCTCCGCCGCTGCCGTTTCAGGCCAGGACCCGCCTGCCGCACACAACCGGCCATCGGCATCTTTCGCATTATCCGCTATCATGTAAGGTTTATCAGGCCGATCCGTCTGCCCCGGCCTCCGCTGATCGCGGGGAAGGAGCTCAAATCGGCGTCTCAGCTTGTTTCAAGGGGGGCCCCCATCTCATCCCAGCCTCTCACCCTGTAGTAATCAGTGAGGAGCTGGTCCATCTGCTCCTCGGTGATGACCTTTTGCGTTTCGGGGAGGACCTCCGTGTAAAAGCGCTTGGGGAGCCTGTCCCCTTCAGATGTGAGTCCTTCCCGGATGTTGAAGCGCCGGGTTGCGCTGCTGATGTTCCCGGCGATGGTTCGCATCTGTTCCACGTTCAGATCAAGGCCGGTAACCGCCTTGATAATGGTGGAAAGTTCCTCCCATGGATAGAGGTCGCGATAGAACCGGCAGAGGATGAGGGTGTCCATGATAATCAGCCGGTCTTCCCATTCTGTAAAGAGAGCTGCCTTTCCTTCGATCACATCCGGATCGATGATTCCGCTCAGCTCGGGTTTGTAAAAAGTGGCCCTCAGATGGCAGGCCCCCCGGGGAGACGTGCCGTAAGCGAGCCCCATCCCTTTGAGCACCCGGGGATCGTAGCCTGCCGGTTCCAACCCTTTGACATGGATGGCCTGATCCTCCATATCCCATTCCCTGGCCGCGGCCTTGATCCCCCGTGAAAGGACGTCGCCGATTCCTCGCCTGTAGGCTATGTCTGTCAGGAGCCCGACGATCTTATCCGGTTCGTTGTAATCGATGTCGTAATCGATTTTACCCTGCCGGGCGGCCTCTATGGTAAAGGCCGTTAGATTGCCTGCGCTGATGGTGTCGATGCCCAAACGATCGCAGATGTCATTGAGATAGGCGATCTCCTCGATGCTGTCCACCTCGCAGAGACCCCCGAAGGCATAGATGGTTTCATATTCCGGGCCTTCAATTTTCAGGCCTTGATGCCGTCCCTCTTTTACCACCGAAAGCCTCCCGCATGCGATAAAGCATTTCAGGCATGCGTTAGGGGTCACATGAAGATGCTCATGAAGAGCGTCGGCGTTAATTTTCTCTTTATGAGCGGCCTCGCCCTTGTGCCAGTAACGGGTCGGGAAGCTCCCCACACTGCTCATGACGTCCACCATCATCGGCGTGCCCTTACCCTTGTAGGCGAGTACGCCCGGGTCATCCTTTGCGTCGCGGCCGAGATCCTTTACGTACTTCTTGACCAGATCCGGATCTGCCACCTCTTTCTTCCGGCTGCCCCAGAAAACAATAGCCTTGACCTTCTTAGCGCCTATTACCGCCCCTACGCCGGTCCGGCCGGCGCTCCGCCAGTAATCATTTTCAACCACCGAAAAACTCACACCATTCTCTCCGGCAGGGCCGATACAGAC
>CAZACO010000684.1:0-2824 GCA_964483185.1 uncultured Desulfobacteraceae bacterium | reverse complement strand
CAACGTCCAACATCGAATGAAACCATCAACTTCCGGAGACGATTGGGAAAAAGAGCTGACCTTTACCCGGTTTGACCGGATGAGCGAACGCTATCCGGACAGGACCGCTGTGGCCTATCTGGGAGAGCCGTTTTCGTATGCCCAGTTGCGTGATCTGGGTGAGCGGTTTGCCGGTTCCCTGACGGATATGGGGGTAAAAAAGGGGGACCGGGTGATGATCTATATTACCAACTGCATCCAGTGGGTCATCGCCTTTTTGGGGATCCAGAAGATCGGAGCGGTCATTGTTCCGGTGGCTCCCATCTACACTTCATACGAGATCGAGTACATGATCAAAGACTCCGGGGCAGAGACCATTATATGCCTGGACACCAACTTCTGCTATGTCAAGGAGACGTTTGCCACAACACCACTCAAACGCGCCATCGTCACCAACCTGGTCGATCTCCTTCCCGCCTGGAAGCGGTCTCTCGGCGTTCTGTTCGACAAGATCCCCCATGGCAAGGTGGATCGGGACAGCCGGGTCCACTCCTTCAGGACACTTTTGAAACACCCCCCGTTTAAATCAGAGGTGAAATTAGACCCCTGGAAAGATCTTTCGTACATCCTCTATACGGGCGGGACCACGGGTTTCCCCAAGGGCGTGCCGGGCAATCACATCGGGATGACGTCTTATGTAAATGATGTTACCGAGGATGTGGCAGGAGAGCATCTCAAGGAGACAGGGGATGTCTATATTGCAGTCAATCCACTCTTTCATATTATGGCCCTCGGTCTGTTCATGGCCTTGGGCCTTAATAAAGGGAACACCACCATCCTGATGCCGATCCCGCAGGTGGATGCCATCTTAGAGACGATTCATCGTTACAAGGTTCGCTGGTTTTTGGGTGTTCCCGCCCTTTACCGGATGATCCTCGAAAACGACCGTCTGGATCGTTATGACATCAGTTCACTTACCTATTGTTACTGCGGCGGCGATGTCCTGCCGATGGAGGTCTCTAAGCGCTGGAAGGAGAGGTTCGGCATTCCCATTTATCAGGTCTACGGATCGACCGAGGCGGGTCACGTCACGTACAGCCGAATCGGTGAAGAACCGAAGGCGAGTTCCATCGGTTTTCCCCTCAAGAGCAGGGAGTGCATTGTTGCGAATCCTGAGACCCTCGAACCGATTCTCCCCGGGGAGAGTGGGGAACTCCTGGTCACCTCTCCCTACACCCTCAAGGAGTACTGGAAAAAGCCCGATGAGACCGAGCGATCCTATGTGGAGTTGAATGGAAAGATCTACTACCGGATGGGCGATTTTCTCAAGCAGGATGAGGACGGGGAACTGGTCTATGTGGAACGGTCGGCAGATATCATCAAGCACAAAGGGTACCGGGTCTCGGCCTCTGAGGTGGAGGCGATCCTCCAGGACCATCCCACGGTGATCGGCGCTTGCGTGGTAGGTATCCCTGATGCCAAGGTTGGCGAACGCATCAAGGCCATTGTTGTCCTGAAAGAAGATGCCAGGGGCGTAGGCGGGGCCGAACTTCTCAAGTGGTGCCGTGACCGGTTGGCGTCCTACAAGATCCCCGGCTATATCGAGTTCCGGGATATGCTTCCAAAATCCAAGGTGGGGAAGCTTTTACGAAGAGAGATCCGCGACGAGGAACGACGGCGCATGTCAAAGGATTCCGGGTGAAAGGAGTAAGTCGATGGATGTTTTTAAGGCAATACACGAGAGGCGGAGCTGCAGGAAGTTCCTGACTGAACCGGTGGGCGAGGAAGTCATTGAAAAAATCCTTGAGGCGGCGGCATGGGCCCCGTCCCCACTCAACCTGCAGCCCTGGGAATTTATCGTCATTACCAACAGTGAAATAAAGGATAAGATCTTTGCCGAGGCCATCCGATGCAAAGCCTGGGCCCTTGAAAAGAGCGGCTGGAATTGGTTAGGGGGCTACAAGGTCGATTTTCTGAAGTCTGCACCCGTGATCATTGCGGTCGTGGGGAACCCCAAGAAAAGCGGGGTGGACATGTTCATGGAAGGGGGGCCTGCCGGCTATCAGCATGCCTGTGCGGCTGCCATACAGAACATGCTTCTCGCGGCCCATGCATCAGGCCTCGGGGGAATCTGGTTCACCTTTTTTGACAAGGAACCGATGCGGGAGATCCTCGGTATCGACGAAAAAAAGACGCCCGTGGCCCTGGTATGTCTTGGACAGCCCGACGGCGAACCGACTGCCATGCCCCGGAAGGATGTGAAGGACAAAACCGGTTACATGCGTTAATCTGTCAACGCCAACCGCGACCTATCCTCCGCAGACAATTGAACAAGGACTGATACCCTTGCATAACGCCCCCTTTTGGCCAATCTCGGCGTCCCCGCAGAGTCGGGATCTTCGACAGGCTCAAATTTCAATCCTCTAAATATTCAGTCCCGCTAAGCGGGACGCCTTCCCCTCCGGGGTGTAGGCCCCTCTGGGCCGGAGGTTTGATCTTGACCAAAACTGAACATTTTTCAAAGGTCTCGATCTTTAAGCTTAAGGAATTCCGATGGGCACCGCCCACCGGAATTCCTTCAAGTCGAGGGGTTAGTGGGGTTTGAAAATGAGAAGCCATGCATGGGCGATCACGATGGTAATGAGCATGTATGGGAAGGCGGTTTTCATGAATCCGATAAAGCTGATCCGATAGCCCCTCGATTCTGCGATCCCCATGGTCACCACATTGGCCGATGCCCCGATGATCGTCCCATTCCCACCAAAGCACGCCCCGAGCGCCAGGGCCCACCAGAGGGTGTTCTCAGCCCCGGGAATCACACCGCTGAGATAGGCGACAATCGGCA
>CAZACO010000683.1:0-2825 GCA_964483185.1 uncultured Desulfobacteraceae bacterium | reverse complement strand
TGCGGTGTGACAACGGTGTGAACGCCGAGACCGGTTATTGCCAGATTGCCGCCAATGAATTGGGGATGCGCATGGAAGACGTGTTTTATCGGCCCCACACGGACACCGGTTTCTTTCCCATGTGCCCCGACTCCTCCACAAATACCGGTGTCAACGGTTGGGCCGTCAGGCATTGCGCCAGGCTCCTGAAGGCCAAAATCCTGGAAGCGGCCACAAGCCCGAGGGCGGTGACCCAAAGAGGAATTTATCCGCCCCTTTTCCCGGATATGAAGCCGGAAGACCTGGATATCAAAGACAGTGTAATCTTTGTAAGGGCAGATCCCTCACAGAGGATCTCCATAGGTGACTTGGTTGGCCCCTCTGCAGAAGCGGGTCCCTTATCCTTTCATGAATTGTACGGGGCTGAGAGACACCCCTTTAGCGTCCCGATCTTCGCACACAGTTACCAGGCCCAGATCGGTTGTTATGCTGGATTTCGTCCCAAGTTCTGTCGGCAGGTCCATTTTATGGAAGTGGAAGTAGACACGGAGACGGGGGAAATCGAGGTAACCCATGTGGTGAACGTCAACGATGTGGGAAAGGTGATCAGTCCTGAATCATGCGCTGGCCAGCAATACGGCGGCACCTATATGGGTGTGGGGAGGGCGCTGTTTGAAGAAGTTGTCCATGACCCGGTAACCGGCGTCATGTTGAACGGCAACCTCTTGGACTATAAAATCGCAACCATAGGAGATTGTCAGGCCATCGATACACACCTGGTGGAGACCCAACAGGGGTATGGCCCCTATGGCGCCACCGGAATTGGCGAAGACATCGCCACGGTCGTTCCTGCGTTGTTGGCGCCGGCGGTCTATAATGCCATAGGGGAATGGATTTACGAGTTTCCGATCACACCGGAGAGGGTTTTAGAAGCCCTGGGAAAGATATAGGGGGGATCGTATGAAAACGTTTGCGCATTTCAATGCATCGACCATAGAGGAAGCGGTTTCACTCCTTAGAAGGTATCAGGGCAAGGCGAAGCTGATTGCAGGGGGGACCGATCTCCTTGGTAAGATGAAGGATAGAATCCTCCCTACATATCCTGAGGCCGTTGTGAATATTAAGACGATTCCCGGGCTGGATGCGATTCAGGAAGAAGAGGGAACGCTTAAAATTGGGCCCCTTGCCATACTCGAGGACATTGCGCATCATCCGATTGTCAAGGCCGGATACACCGCACTGGCAGAGGCCGCTCGCAAGACAGCCTCGCCCCACCTACGTGAGATGGGCACCATCGGAGGCAACATCTGCCAGGACATCCGATGCTGGTACTATCGACATCCGGAGAACAGGTTCCCGTGCCTCAGGAAGGGCGGCGGCAGGTGTTACGCCCTTGCCGGAGATACAAGGTACCATTCCATATTTGGCGGCAGTGTGGAAGAAGGCTGCATTGCGGTTCATCCCAGCGATACGGCTCCAGCATTGATTGCTCTGGATGCCCGGATCAAGACATCCAAACGAACCATCCGGACGGAGGATTTCTTCCAGGTGGAAGTATCAAGGACAACCGTCCTGGAGGAAGATGAAATGGTAACCGAGATTCAGGTGCCAACACCGACCGATGGAACAAAGAGTTCTTTTTTTAAATTCGCCCTGCGCAAGTCGATAGACTTCCCTATTGTCAACTGCGCCGCTATGATCACGAGATCTTCAAACAAAATTGACGCGGCGAGAATCTGCCTGAATGCCGTATATGTAAAGCCATACCGGGCGATTATGGCCGAAGAAGCGATTGTGGGGAAGGAGATAAATGAGATGAACGCCGGGTCAGCAGGCAACGAAGCGGTATCCGATGCAAAACCGTTGCCTGATAATGCGTATATGGTTCAAGTGGCCAGGATTATGGTGAAAAGAGCCATTTTGGCCTGCAAATAATTTTCTAATTCAGAGGCGTCTGTGATTTTCCTTTTCACATTTGAAAGTGCACATTTAGCCTGATGAGGAACCTCCCCTTCTCGCCCCTATCATATTGAACGCCATGATATTTAATCAAGGAATCAACATTCAACAACTTTCTTGAAAGAGGTGTTTTTTTTGAAGATAGACGTAAGTCTCAAAGGGAGATTCAAAGATGCTTTTCAGGTACCGGACCCGCACCAGCTGGAGCTTAAAGATGGGGGGAATATCCGGGATCTGCTGAACCTCCTTTGCAGCACAAGCGAGCGTGGTACGGGCATTTTTTATAATAAAGATATGCGGCTAAAGCCCAATGTGACGGTAACCCGAAACGGCAGATTTATCATACATCTGAACTGGCTTGACACGTCGCTTTCGGACGGCGACAACGTCACGATTTTCACTCTTCATTGTGGAGGTTGAAGTAGCAAGGCCTATTACTACTCATCCAGCCAGCGCCTGACAAAGCCTGCAGGTGCAAGTTCGATAAGGTGAACGGATCTTTCCTTAAGTGAAAACGCGTAAGCCCGGAATACCTCACTGCCCGATCTCACACGGCCGTGTGAACCCTGAATCCGGCCCGTATTCTGGCTCACAGATTCCGGAGGCCAAACAAAAGACAATTCACAGAAACCGTCTTTGGTTGTGTAGTAGTCCTTTTTGGGCAGTCCAAGGCCGTTTGTGGCAGGTTTTGGCCTTCTTACTTAACCGATACGCCATGGACTGAAAGGTAATGGCCATATTCTTTCATGTTACGTATCACCCGGGCGGCTAGGCGAAAGTCCGGGAAGGTTGCCACACCGGCGTCGTGAAACCACTCCTCCGTCTCCCTTCGAAGTATATCCATTTGCCAATTATCCTCTCTTGGCAGGGGAATGAAAAGCGGTTTC
>CAZACO010000682.1:0-2828 GCA_964483185.1 uncultured Desulfobacteraceae bacterium | reverse complement strand
CCAGACCAAGAAAACGGTCCCTCGAACGCCCACTACGGCAGTAGGGGTTCGTATCTCAAAATCCTTCTTTTTGAACTTTAACAGGTCCTTGGCAAATACCCTGACCTTTCCGATGTCCATTTTGAAAGACGCGGTCCGCTTTTTTTCCTTTGGGTCAAATTCAAACTGATCCAGGTTGAGGTTGGCATTTTCAGTCATGCTCAGGATGCTGCCGTCTTTGAGTTCTATGCGCAGCCTTGAATCGGCGGCGGTCTTGACTCGGTCGCCGAGATGAACAGGCATCCCCCTCGTCACCTTGATCTCTTTTGAAACAGCCTGTCGGTAAATCGTAGCCGTTCCTTTGAGTCTTGTCACCTTGCCGATAACATCGGCGGCATAAGCCGTCAGAGGGAATGCAAGGATAAGCAGGGCCAGCGCGATCATCCAGCGCGTGGGCCTGGCCGAAACCGGTGTCCGTAACTCAGTTTTCATGATGACATCCTTTTTGCGGTTCTTGCGAGTTTTCCTGCGAATCAAAAGCTGTACGTAAGGGACAGAATATACATGTTCTTTTCAAATGTGTACGGATCCCTGTTTTCGTAGGGAAAAGGGTTAACATAATCGGATTCGTTTCGTATGTGGAGATAATTAAATGAGAGGAGGAGGCGTTCAATCAGATAGCGGTTCAGGACGATGCTTACGGTATAGGTTTCGTCAAGTCTCGTCGTGCTCAAAAGACCGAATTCAGGATAGTCGGTCCGCATGTATGAGAAGGATACATCTCCCGTGATACCCCAGTATATGGGTGAGGAAATGCCTGCAAAGAATTCATTATACCCATAAATGGAGCTGTTGTCGGCCGAATGCTCATAGGCGTGTCTATAGCCCACCCTCGGATAACATTCGGTACCCGGAACTTTGTACGACTGGGTGATATCAAATCCATACCGGGAGGCGTCCCCTGTCACCCCGTCCAGATAGTCCTTTATCTGGTAGCTGAGATTCATATCGGTTCTAAGATCGTACGGCTCCAGGATGGTGATGGTGGGCATGAAGCTGTGCATCCGCAGTTTTGCGAAGGAATTGTTGGCAAAGGTCAAATATACTGGAGGGTTGAGAGCCTGCTTCTTGCCGCCGGCATAAAAGTAGCTGAAATCATATCGAAAACGGAAATAAACCGGATCGAAATTCCCCTGGAAATAGGCATGGGGGCTGTGGGAGGTGACGTTGTTTTCAGTCCAGTCTCTGTACCCTATGCTGAAAAGCGAGTACCCTGCCCCGATTTCCATATCTTTTCGATTGAGGAATTTGTATCCGCTGGTCAGAAAAAAGGTCTGAAACTGATCCCCCTTCCCTAAGCCCCCGC
Organism: uncultured Desulfobacteraceae bacterium; assembly: GCA_964483185.1. Taxonomy (GTDB): domain Bacteria; phylum Desulfobacterota; class DSM-4660; order Desulfatiglandales; family Desulfatiglandaceae; genus CAZACO01. Next base: position 1,483 of record CAZACO010000682.1, on the reverse strand, counting down.
TGACAGGTCCGCCGGTAAGTTCCTCCAGGGGATTACGGGGGACATTGTCGTCATAGCCATAGTTCAATGTGGTGGTAAGATACCACGGTTTTCTTGCCCATGCAGCCGCCTTGACATTGGGAATCGTCTGCTTGGCGCTCTGAGCGAGGGGGGTGTTGGGAGCGACCTGGATGGCCTTTTTAAACATGAGGTCGGCGTTTTCGAATTTCTCCCTTTCCAGATCGACAGCGCCGATCATGTAGTAGACCACCTGGGTCTCTTTCGGGTCAAGCTCTTTGGCCTTGTTGAAGCAGCGGATGGCCTGATCATATTCCTTGAGGTTTTTGTAGACATACCCCTCTTCAAGATAGACCCGGGCACTGTTTGGTTCTGCCTGTTCCGCAAGCTTAAGGGTGTCTAAGGCCTTCTGATATTCCCCTGTCCTGCTATAAACCCCGGCCATATCAAAATATGCTTTAAAGTAATTTTTGGGGTCCTTCTTGATCAAAGATCCAAAGATCCCGAGGGCCTCTGCATCCTTTTTGAGGCGGACATAGGCAACGGCAAGGTAGTACTGAAACTCCCTGTTTTCAGGCTCGAGAGACAGGGCCTTCTTGAAAGAAGCCGCCGCCGCCGCGAAGTCCTGCATGTCAAGGGCCTCAACCCCATCGGCGAAATAATTGAGGGCGTTTTGCGGTGGCTGGTCCCCCTTATGTTCCGTTGACTGGACGAGCAGGATGGGTAAAGGCGGTTTCTCTCCCACGGAGGCGTCCCGGCTCGGATTGAGGACTGTCTGCGCATAAAGCCGAGTGCTGCCGTTGCTATCAGGTCCTTTATCGGTTCCCGCCGTTTCAGAGCCCTCGTCCTGAGAGGAAGGCATGTCCCTGACGAAGCCCACAATGCCTTCGGATTTGAGCCTGTTCAGGGTTACGGTCGCCTCTTTTCGGTCGGGAATCGGGCCAACCGCGACCCGCGTCAAGGTCTTCCCGTCAGGCTGTTTGATCCGTTCCTTTACAACAGGATAGTCGAGAGCCGTCAAACGCTCATTCATGGCCGTAAGATTTGCGTCTTTGTGATATGCGCCCACCTGCACCGCGAAGGTCTGGGCATGGGAGAGTAGCGTAAAAAGGAAGACGACCGGGAAGAGTCCGAGGGCAGGGATGAATCTCAACTTTAAAGATGACATAGTGCCTCCATCCTAAGGAGTGAAGCAGGAAGGCGTGGAATAGTAAGCAACGGTAATCCCAAAAGATCGTTCAGCATGTCAATATCTTGGCCTACTTATTTGATTTCTTCATGATTGTCAAGAAAGATTTCGGGCAACTGCCTATTTCTTGGTTAAGCGGAATACCCCGTCCCACACCTGCCCGGGAGCTGTGGGTGGGTTCTGTTCGAACAGCTTACATCGATTGATATAGACCTCTGATGGGGTGGATGTGCAGTCCGAGGTCCTTTCAAGCTTGAGGCACTCGGAGAACCTGGCGATGGCCTGATCCCATTCCAT
>CAZACO010000681.1:0-2842 GCA_964483185.1 uncultured Desulfobacteraceae bacterium | reverse complement strand
ATGTGGTCCGCCAGTTCAGAGACGAGGTGGCCGCGGTCGCGGCCATCAGCCCGGAAATTGCGGAAGAAGCCGTCAGGCTCATCAACGTCGAGTACGAGAAATTGCCTGCCGTGTTCGACCCATTCGAGGCCATGAAACAGGATGCGGCCCTGGTCCACGAGGTCGATGCCAGAGGGCGGCCCCTCAAGAGCAACATCCTCCCCCTTCCCTGGAAGTTTGCGGTCGGGGACATAGAACAGGCCCGAAAGGATGCCGCCTATATCTCAAAGGACACTGTGAGTACGACCTGGGTCAACCAATGTTGCATGGGAACGAGCGGTTGTATTGCCGAGTTTGACCAGAACAACAATCTAACCCTGTACGATCAGACCAATGTCATCTTCGGTCACATCAGCCGGATCACAGAGTATTTTTCTCAAATCGGCCTTTCCGGGAAAAAGATCCGGGTTGTCAACCCGGTTGTGGGAGGGAGTTTCGGAACAAAACTGGATACAGACATCTATGAATTTATCGCCATCCAGCTTGCCCTCAAGACCCGGAAACCGGTCAAGATCCTCTTTGACAGGGAAGAGGAATTCCGGGCACTGCCACCCAGGCAGCCTGCCGTGTTTACTATCGAACAGGGCTGTGACAGAGAAGGAAGACTGACGTTCAGGTACTGTGAAGCAGTCTTGGATAACGGAGCATACACCTCCTGGGGCGCCACCACCCCATCGGTGATGATTATGCCGATGTCATCCCTCTATCGGGTCCCCAACGTCTATTTCAAGGCCACCTGCGTGTACACCAACAATATCTACGCCCAGGCCATGCGGGGGTACGGGAATCCCCAGGCCACCTTTGCCGTGGAGACCTCCATGGATTCCCTGGCTGAAGCGGCCGGGATCGATCCGGCTGAATTCAGGCTGATCAACCGCAACCGGCCGGGCGACGAGACCCCCATGCATCTGAAGATTACCTCCTGCGGCCTCAAGGAATGCATCACGGCCGTGAAAGATAAGCTCCAATGGGACCAAAAGCGAGGGAAGCAGAAGGGCCGCGGCATGGGTATGGCCTCCCTGATTCATGTGGCGGGCGGTGCCAGGGTCACCAAATCGGACGGCCACGGTATCATGGTCAAGGTGGATGAATACGGACATGTGGACGTCATCGAGAGCGGGACCGATCAGGGCCAGGGTTCGCCGACCGTCATCTCCCAGATCGTTGCCGAGGCGTTGGGGGTCAGGCCCGAGGATATCTTCCTGACATTCGGAGATACAGCCCTCGCCCTGTGGGATGCCGGGACCCATGCCAGCCGTCACACCTTCATGGCAGGCAACGCCGCTCTCATCGCCTGTGCAAAGGCCAAAAAACAGATCCTGGACATGGCGGTGGAACTGATCCCCAGGATTGTCAAGGGAGGGTTCAAGCGCAAGAAGAGAAAAGACCCCGACTTTGTGGAACCGGACCTGGACTATGGGCTGATCGCCAACCCGGAGGATATGGATATCAGAGACCGGATGGTCTTCCCCAAGAAAGACCCCGATCATCCCTACTTCAAGGTCCCCATGGCCGAGATCCTGAAAAACGGGCTCCATGTGGGGATCGGGGAAAGCAGGGTCGTGGCGGCCGATGCCTTTTATGACCCGCCCACGGAGATGCTGAACCGGGAAATGAAGGGGAATCTCTCCATGACCTATGCCTTCGGCACCACCGGGGTCGAGGTAGAGGTGGATGAACAGACCGGAGAGGTCAAGATCCTCAAGCTTGTTTCAGCCCATGATGTGGGCAAGGCCATGAATCCTACCCTTCTATTGGGCCAGATCTACGGGGCCGCCTACACAGGCGTCGGTTACGGACTGACAGAGGAGATCAAGGTCCGAAACGGAAGGGTGATGAATCCCGGTTTTCGCGACTACCAGATGCTGACCGCCATGGATGTGGTCCCCATTGAACCGGTCGTGGTGGAACCGGGGGATGAAGACGGCCCCTACGGCGCAAAGGGCGTGGGCGAACCCGGGCTTGTCCCCACGGCCCCGGCCATTGCCAATGCCGTGTATGACGCCATCGGTGTTCGGATCACGGACCTGCCGATCACTCCGGAAAAAATATTGACCGCCCTTAAGGAGAGGAAGTAATCAGAGGTCAGAGGTCAGGAGTCGGTGTTCAATTTGCAGCATTATGTGTGGGCAGTATGAGCCCCACACAAAAAGTGTATGCGATATGGTGGCACCGACACAATCGAGCATCCAGTATCAAGTATCCAGCATCCAGTATCCAGTATCCAGTATCCAGCATCCAGCATCCAGTTCCAACCCAGGAGGTATGAATGTCCGACAGGTTTTATCGCTTAGGCTGTGACATCGGCGGCACCTTTACCGACTTTGTGCTGCTCAATGACCGGACAGGCGACATACAGATCAACAAGTGTCTGACCACGCCGAGCGATCCCTCGGATGCGGTGGAACAGGGCATACGACAATTGGAAGAGACCACCCCTGATTTTGTGAAGGACCTGGATGAAGTGATCCATGGTACCACCCTGGTCATCAATTCCATCATTGAAAGAAAGGGAGCCAAAACCGGGTTGATTACTACCAAAGGATTCAGGGATGTCCTGGAACTCGGGAGGGAAATCCGGTATGCCCCATATGACATCTTTGCGGAATTCCCCGAACCGTTGATCCCCAGACGGCTTCGTCTGGAAGTGGATGAAAGGGTTCGGAGCGACGGCTCGGTCATCAAACCCTTGGATCGGGGAGAAGCCGAAGACGTGGTGCGCAGGCTCATCGACATGGGCGTGGATTCAATTGCCGTCTGTCTGCTCAACTCGTTTGAATACCCGTCCCACGAACTGATGATC
>CAZACO010000680.1:0-2842 GCA_964483185.1 uncultured Desulfobacteraceae bacterium | reverse complement strand
CAAAAAATAAGTCCGAATAACCGGAATGTCTCTCTCCTGGAGAGCAAGATTACGCTCATCGGAAATTCTCTTCAGTTCTCCGTCACTCCGGATGGAGATGGTATTGACTTCGGGCTCGTGATCGAGGATGACCTTTGGGACCAGGAACCCGATCCCCTCCTCGGGACGCCAGTCATCCCGCGAGAATATTTTCCACTGCTGGATCACCTCGTTCGCCAACAGATCGCCTGCAATCTGGTGGACCTGCTGTTCGTCCAGATCACCCCTGATCTCATACAGCTTCGAGGTGTAAATAGCCTCCCCAGCTTTGAATTTGATCCCCAAAAGGTCTTCAACCGCCTCGCTGGCTGTACTCCCGGCCGTGTCCCTTACGCCGGGGCGGAAGCCGATCCATATAAGCCAGTCAAAATTAAGTGCCATCGGGGCATATGAGGATACTTCTGTGACCGGATTGGTGAATATCTCTGTCTGGATCTGCGTCAGTTGGTCCGGTTCCAGGCGTGCGTCGATGGTCAATACCCGGATGACCCGGATGTCGTCCACGCCGAACCCGAAATACCCCCTTGCCTTGCGCCGGACACCGGCGCCCTCGGCATCCAGCAGTTCATCTTTCAGTCTAATTTCCAACCTGAAGGCCATCGGTCATTACCTCTTTCCGGAAAAGATTCGAGATCCCGTTCAAGAGTCCCTTTCCAAGTCTGTGTTTCCCCATCGCTGAAAAGATGCACCCTATCCACCGCACATCGGGGGACTTTCTCAAAGAACCATTGAAAAGGGTCCCTGAGAGTGGCCCCCAAACACCTTATGATGAGATATTTTAGCATGGCATAAACAGGGCGGAATATCAACACATTCTTTAGGAGGAATACCCTTAAACCCTGGCAGCCCTTGAATCGTTAATCGGTTAGAGCAAACCTTTGTGTCGATCCATTTTGAAGCTCCGCGGTCATTGCGCTTGAAATCGGGGGGGCGAATGAATATATTGAATTATCATCGATTACAAGGAGTCTGAAAGATGGAGAAAGAAGGCGTATTTTCAGCAGAGAGAAGCGATACCGGCAGGATACCGAATCAGCGCGAGCTTGAGAAAGAACTGAGCGATTATCTCACCAAAAAATATGGCAATCGCGTCAAAATCATCTCACCGTTTGTTATACCCAAGAAAGATGAGGCCCTGAGCGATGGTCAGACCAGGGACGGGGCGGGCGGAGGGGTACACCATTTCGATATGATGCCGGAGGAACTGGAATCCTACTTAGATAGTTTTGTTGTAAAGCAGGACCAGGTCAAAGCGGTTTTAGCCACCAAGGTCTGCACGCATTTCAACAGAATCAAGTTCAACAGGCTCAGGGATTCCGAGAATCCGGCCGGTGAAAGGAAACGGTCCGGGGTCGGAATGATCAAGAACAATGTCCTGATGATCGGGCCCACCGGGGTCGGCAAGACTTATATTATCAAGCTGATCGCTCAAAAATTGGGGGTCCCGTTTGTGAAGGGAGATGCCACAAAATTCAGCGAAACAGGCTATGTGGGCGGGGACGTGGAAGACCTGGTCCGCGATCTCGTTTACGAGGCCAATGAAAACATAGAGTTGGCCGAAAATGGGATTATCTATATTGATGAAATTGACAAGATCTCTTCCTCACAGAATCTGATCGGTCACGATATTTCCAGGACCGGCGTACAGAGGGCACTCCTGAAGCCGATGGAAGAGACAGATGTCGATCTGAAGGTCCCCCACGATCCCATATCGCAGATACAGGCGATCGAACACTACAGGCGCACCGGAAAGCGGGAAAAGAAGGTCGTCAATACCAAGAACGTCCTCTTTATTATGAGCGGCGCCTTCGGTGACCTGGCGGAGATTATCAAGAAACGTCTGCAGAGCCAGGGAATCGGATTCGAGGCAGATGTCAGACCGACTGAGATTCCGTGGGAGATCCTCAAGGAGGTGCGGGCCCAGGACCTGATAGAATTCGGGTTTGAGTCGGAGTTTGTGGGCCGTCTCCCGGTGGTCGTGGTGTTTGATGAGCTTTCCAAGGAGGACCTGGTTGAGATCCTCAGAAATCCCAATAATCCGATTATTATCAGTAAACGGATGGATTTCAGGGCCTACGGCATCGACATCACGTTTGAAGAAGATGCGTTGATACGGATTGCAGAGATGGCAGCCGAGGAAAAGACCGGGGCAAGAGGTCTGGTGAGCGCCATGGAGAAGGTCCTGATACCTTTTGAAAAGAGACTTCCCTCATCGAACATCAAACAATTCTTGGTAACAAGGGATGTCGTTGAGAAGCCAGAGGAACAGGTCAGGCTGCTGCTGGATAACCCTGATGATCCGGAACGTACAAAACGGTATGAAAAGGGCAAAGAAGATGAGCTTGCAGATATCAAACGATACCTTACGGAACGGGCAGTGGATTTCAGCAAAAAATCCGGTCTTGATATCTACCCTAGAAGGATGGATCTTATTGCAGAGTTGTATCTGATCAACATTACGGATATTGATACGGCGATTGAAGATTTCAGCGCCATGTACGATCAGGTCAAGCTCGAAGAGGCCTCTCTGATGGAAAAGCTCGATGTAACGGTATCGTTTGATGAAAGCGCTGTAGATGAAATCATCGATCAGGCCATCAAGACCGGGCAGCAACCCGGTCCTCTAACATTTCAACTGGCAAAGAGGCTCGAATATGGTCTTCGGCTTGTGAAAGACCGCTCCGGTATCGAGAGTTTCAGCATCAATGCCGATGCTGTTATCGATATGGAGTCCTTTATCAATAATCTTATTAAAAGCATCTATCGTCAGGATAACACAGAGACAGACCTTCTTAACTAGTGT
>CAZACO010000679.1:0-2844 GCA_964483185.1 uncultured Desulfobacteraceae bacterium | reverse complement strand
CACAACATTTTTCGAAAAACGGTAAGGAAATTCATGGAGACGGAGCTGGCCCCCCACGCTGACGAATGGGAGGAAAAAAAGGATTTTCCCAACTGGGTCTTCAAGCGTGCCGGCGAGATGGGATTTCTAGGGATCACCTACCCCGAAGAGGTCGGTGGCTCGGGATGCGACTATTTTTACAAGGTGGCCTTCTGCGAGGAACTCCCCCGCTCTAACTGCGGGGGCGTGAATATGGCGCTTCTGGTTCAGACCGATATGGGTTCGCCCCCCATCAATATCTTAGGGACAAAGGAGCAGAAAGAGGAATATTTGGTCCCGATCATCAAGGGCGACAAGATCTGTGCCATCGGTGTCACCGAACCCAATGCCGGTTCGGATGTTGCCGCCATAAGGACCACGGCCCGAAAGGATGGGGACTATTATATTATAAACGGCAGCAAGACCTTCATCACCAACGGCGCCAGGGCCGATGTGATCACCCTTGCCGCCAAGACAGATCCGGACAAGGGTTACAATGGAATCAGCCTCTTTCTGTTGGACACGGATCTTCCCGGGTTCTCTGTGAGCCGTAAGTTGGAAAAAATGGGGATGCACCCATCCGATACTGCCGAACTTTTCTTTGACAACGTGCGCGTTCCCAAGGACAAACTGCTCGGACAGGAAAACACCGGGTTTTTTGAGGTCATGATCAACTTCCAGGGGGAACGGCTCGTGGCCGCGATTACGGCCATGGCAGGCGCCTCACTCATCCTGGAGAAAACGATCGAGTATGTCAAACAGAGAGAGGTTTTCGGAAAACCGCTCAGCAAATTCCAGGTCACCCGCCACAAGATCGTGGACATGCTCTGCGACATCGAGGCGGTCAGGCATTATGTCTACCATTGCTGCTGGCTTTTCGACCAGGACAGAAATCCGGCCAAAGAAGTGTCTATTGCCAAGATCATCTCTACCGAGATGGCGGTTAGGGTGATCAACCAGTGCATCCAGCTTCATGGCGGCTATGGATATATGTGGGAATATGGCATTGAAAGGGCCTTCAGGGATGCCCGGTTGGCGACTATCGGGGGCGGCGCTACCGAGGTGATGAAGGAGGTCGTTGGAAGAATGATGGGGCTTTAGGGCCTCGGCAAAAAATACTTACACCTCTTGCTTGTCTTTTGGCTCGTCTACTGTGTTACATCCACCGACACATATTTTATAATATGCACCGGTGGATGTGCCTTGTATACAAACCAACATCCGGCGCAATCTTGCGCAATTATTTCTTGCCGAGGCCCTTAGCTACCGTCTTCATCCGATTGCCGCCTGAAATTATCCACTTGACAAAATGAATCGGTTTCATATAGGTTTGCTTCCAGTTGCCTCGCCTCTCAAGGCGATGCAGTTGTCAGAACTCTGAGGATACCCGTTCCCGTTTCACGCTCGCTGCTGCACGATCTTGAGAAACCGACGCTTCCCTGCTGCCGCGCGAACGATCCCACAGGGTATTCCAGAAACAGAATCCCCCATCAATAAAACCCGCAACGCTCCCACGGAGGCCCACCGTATATATAGGGCCTCCTTAAATGTCAGGACACATTTCTTTTAAGGAGGTGAGGAAGCGAAATTCCAGACTGTCTGCCTTTCACCTACTAACAGTGGGGTCCGTCCGTTGGGACCCCTCCCGAGAGAAGGAGGAGTCATGAAGCAGAGAGCATTTTTTGTTTTGGCATTTGTCCTGTCACTGTTTTTACTTTTCAGCGGTTCCCTTTCAGCAAAAGAGATCAAGACCCTTTCCCAGTTCCCCATGAGTGGCCCTGTGGGGGCCTTACCGGAATTTGGCTGGGGGTTCATCGATGGAATGAACTGGGTGAATAACGAGGGCGGCGGGGTTAACGGCAAGAAGATCAAATGGTTTCTGGAGGATTTTCGCTATAACCCCACAGTGGAGGTCGCAAACTTCAACAAGTATTGTGCAGAACTCACCCCGGATGAGTTCCTGATGGCTACCGGATACATCACCGGAGGCCTCAAGCCCCTGATTGACAAGGTGAATATAGAGCAGAAGATCCCGTGGCTGGATGGTTCCTACTCCACAGAGATCTTCGGGCCCGAGGGAGGGCCGTCAAAATACCCCTATTACTATTCTTTAGGCGCCACCTATGGCGCACAGCTCAAGACCCTCCTGAAGTGGATCAAGGAAAACTACAAGGGGAAGGGAAAGCCTAAAGTCGCCCTTGTCTACAGCCCCACGGCCTGGGGAAGGGACGGTATCCCGGAGGCCAAGGCATACGCCAAGGAGAAAGGGATCGATCTGGTTGCAGAGATTGAGTATCCATACAGCGCCACATCCGCTTCGGGCGAGTGCATGGAGATCCGGAAGGTCAAGGCAAAATATGTGATCTACCATGGATATTCCGGTGCGTCCGGCTGCACCGCCATCTTCTTCAAGACCGCCAAGAAGGTCCTCAAGGGTGTCCAGCTCATGGGAACCCACTACACAACCGGCAGGATGCCGATCCTGGTCTGTCAGGAAGCCTATGATGGATATGTCGGGGTTGCGACCCGTCCCTTTGTGGATGCCGTACCCAGAGCCAAGACCCCCATGGACAACCCGATGGTGAAGATGGCCCATGAATTCGCAAAGAAAAACCGGCCTGAAGAGTATAAGAAAAGCATCAAAGAAAAGGATGCCATCAAGGATATGTTCCTTTACATGGAGGGACTGACCTATGCCCTGATGCTTCAGAAGGTCCTGACCGATGCCGACAATGCGGGCGATCTCACCCGTGAAGGGGTCAAAAAGGCCCTGGATAAGATGGTCTGGGACTTTAACGGCATGTTCGGCGGCAAGACATTTTCTTA
>CAZACO010000678.1:0-2849 GCA_964483185.1 uncultured Desulfobacteraceae bacterium | reverse complement strand
TTATATCGAAACAGGCGAACCCTTCGGAAAGGCCGGCGGTTATGCCATACAGGGGATCGGCGCCTTTATGGTGGAATCGATTTCTGGATCCTATACCAATGTGGTGGGTCTCCCCATATGCACGGTTATCAAGGCGTTGGTTAGCGTTGGTGCGCTGGATTGTTTCCCCCTTTCTCCTTCCTGACGACCTCCGCACTTCCTGTATTGACACAACCCGGAGGTTCCCCTTATACTTCTCACATGATTAGAGAAAGAAGAGATCCGTTTGCCTGTGTATGTGGGAACTCGTATTGAAATGGAGGCGCCCTGATGAACCTGAACCGGAAAAAAGACCAGGGTTACTGGCCGGACGCATACGTGGCCAAGAGGCAGACCGCGTCCAGGGCGATCAAGCGGATCAAGCGGGGCAAGAGGGTCTTTATCGGCTCTTCATGCGGCGAACCGCAGGCCCTGGTGAGGGAGCTGGCGGCCCAGTTCGAGAATTTCACGGATCTGGAGATCGTTCGCATCCTGAGCCTGGAAACCACGCCGCTGACCGACATCGCAGACAAGACCGCCACACAGAGCTTCAATATCCGTTCATTCTATCTCGGTTCGGCCAAACCCAGGGCCCTGTCGAGAAACAAGCGTTTCATTACCCCCATTAACCTCTCGGCCATTCCCAGACTGTTCAAAAGCAGGCAGTTGCCGATCCACGTTGCCCTGATCCAGGTGTCAGAGCCGGACGATTTCGGCTGGATGAGCCTGGGAGTCAGCGTGGACGTAACGATTGCGGCCGCCCAGTCAGCGGATATGGTCATTGCCCAGGTGAATCCCAGGATGCCCCGGGTGATGGGGAGGAGCTTCATTCATGTGGATGAAGTGGACTGGGTTGTGGAACAGGAGGAGGAACTCCTCTCCATCGGCAAACCCCCTGAATTTGAATCCGCAAAGCAGATCGCCCGATATACGGCCCGGCTTATTGAAGACGGCTCCACTCTCCAAATCAGTCTCGGCACCACGCCGGAGGCCCTTTTCCTCGGTCTTTCGGAGAAAAATGACCTGGGGGTCCATACCCAGTTTCTCAGCGACGGTATCATGAACCTCTTTGCACGGGGCGTGATCAACAACCGGAAAAAGGGATTCAATGAGGGGAAGCTTGTTGCCAGCGGGGCCATCGGCTCTGCGAATCTCTATGAGTTTCTTCACGACAACCCTGCAATTGAATTCCACCCCTCCGACTATGTCAACGACCCGATGATTATTGCCCGCCACAACAAGATGGTGGCCCTGAACGTGGCCATGGCCGTTGACCTGACCGGTCAGGTGGCGGCCGACGCACTCCCCTATAACCATTTTTCCGGAGTTATCGGGATCATGGATTTTGTCAGGGGGGCCAGCCAGAGCCCGGGCGGGAAAAATATCCTGATGCTACCCTCAACTACATTAGACGGCAAGAGCAGTCGTATTGTTCCGCTTCTGGAAAACATCCCGGTGGTTATGCCGAGGGGTGACGTACAGTATGTGATTACAGAGTACGGGGTGGTCAATCTCTTTGGTAAAAGTCTCCAGGAGCGCGCCATTGCAATGATCAGTATCGCACACCCCGATTTCCGGGATGAGCTGTTTTATAGGGCCAAGGAAATGGGGCTATTGGGCCCTGAGCGCACTCTGATCGAGAGCATCCGGAGCGTGTATCCCCAGAAAATTGAAGAAAACCGCATCATTAACGGCCAGCCGACGCTCTTCAGACCTGCGAGGCTGACCGATGGAAGAACGATACAGGAGCACTTCTACGGCCTGGATCGCCAGGATGTCCTGAAACGGTTTTTCCTTCCAAAGACCGCTTTTGTCAGTGAAGATGTGGCCGAGGTATTCCAGGTCGATTATATCCACAATATGTCGATCGTGGCTGTGATCGGCAACCCGGGATTTGAAAAGGTGATCGCCGTGGGGTGTTATTTCCTGGATCCGGCCAACAACATGGCAGAGGTCGCCTACAGTGTGGACAGGGAGTGGCAGGGAAAGGGCATCTCCACGATTATGCAGGAAAAACTCGTTCAGACGGCCATGGAGCATGGCATCAGCGGAATGGTGGCCTACACCACACCCGGCAACACCTCCATGATCGATCTTTTTTATAAACTTCCGTACAAAATCGACACGTCCTGCGACGGTGAGGTGCTCACCCTTCAGTCGAGGTTCGATCAGGTGAGAGAGATCGATCCGTGCGGTACGTGATCTTTTTGATGCTGGATACTGGATGCTGGATACTCGATACTGGATACTGGATACGGGTTACAGATTGAAACTGGAGATTGAAACTGGGAATTTGAATCCCTTAACCTTGAACCTTTGAACCTTGAACCTTGGTATGCAACATGGGATCATGTACCTGCATATACCTGAAGGACAAGAGGGATGATCCCCTTGAGATCCGGATCTGTTCTGCAGATGATCTTTCCCATCTGATGGATATGTATGCGACCTTTTCTCCCAAACCGGCCTCCCAGGGGCTTCCCCCACAGGACCCCGAGGCATGCATGAAATGGATCCAGAAACTTATGGATGAGGGAGAGAACTTCCTGGCATGGAAGAGGGGTCGGGTTATCGGTCATGTTTCCCTCTTGCCGGACGATGAAAAGAAAGACGGCGAATTTCTGATATTTGTGGATCGGGCCCATAGAAACAGGGGGGTTGGCCGGGCATTGACCGACCTGGCCCTCAAGCGGGCCGGAGAACTGGGCCTCAAATCGATCTGGCTGACCGTAGAGACCTACAACTTCAGGGCTATTCACCTGTATAAGAAGTTTGAATTTCAATTCTGTGGACAAAGCGAATGCGAGAGAACCATGATCTGTACGATGTGA
>CAZACO010000677.1:0-2851 GCA_964483185.1 uncultured Desulfobacteraceae bacterium | reverse complement strand
CCCCCCAATGTCAAGACAAAATTTCTAGAGTATCCATCCGAAAAGGAGATCGTTATAATGCTCCCGGAACATCATATAGTATCTTTTGGTATCTATATATTCCTTTTACTCACTTTAGCTCAATTTAGCTCACCTCAGTTGTATAGGCTTCGCATTGAACCGGGTAAACATTAGGCACTTTTTCGGTTTATCCGGGTTAGGTTCAATACTTCCGGAAAAACCTCTTGCAACATCTCTTTCAGCATCTTCCGGGATAACGCTTTTCGGTGTCCGTCTTTGTTGCGGACAGCGGTATAAAAAGATCGGCAGATGTCCTTGCTCTTGTCATCCCATTCGAATGTCAGCCCGGCCTTAACCGGTCCCTTGCATGCGGCTCCTCCAGATGGATAGTCCCGCCGTCCGTGGGCCCAGTCGATGATGTGTGCGTAGAAGATCAGCGCACGATCCAGAAGAACATAGGTGCACTGGATGTTCTTTGTAGGGCCGACCTTAATCTGTTGACCGCCCAGATTCAGCCGGGCCCATTTCATCCCGGCCAGACGCTTTCCGGCTCCCAGGAGCCTTCCTATAGGGGTAAAGGCACCGAATGTCCGCCTAGCCGCTGCACGCTCTAAAACCGCACCGATAGGACCCCCTGCCATTTTGACGGCAACAATCAGTTGCTTTGGGGTTAACCCCAGAAACTGCCAGGTTTTTTCGGTGAGCAGTGCATCATCTGGAATGGTATGGGTGGGGAGGACGTAGTTGAAGATATTATGCTTAAAGAGCTTTCGGATTTTTCTATGCCCATCTTTCTCCATCTCTTCAATGGCCCGGTTATAGTCTTCCCGGAGGTCCTTTCTCAGGGCCGCCTCGTCGGTATCTTCCGTTAAATTCCTGGTAATCGAATACATCAGGCAGTCCTCTATCAGGTCGCAAATGATTTCAGCGGTCAGGTCGTTACGCTGCTGCCAGTCCTCTTTGAACGCTGAGACCACCTTCGCCAAAGCAGGCCTCAAATCCTGGTCAATGCTTCTCAGGTTCTCAAGCAGTTCGATCCGTTCTGCATAGGTGGCCTTATGGGCGTTGAAGACGCGGAAGGTGTTAAGCGTTTTGAGAAATTCTCTTTTCCACTCTCCCAGATGGCGGGTTTCATTCCCCTTGCAGTTAATAATAGCCATGCGTGGCTGTCCTGTCAGACGAAGGATTTCCATCTCCATCCGATCGACGTTTCGGACCGGCCTCGACCCGTCCACGACATAGATGATCCCGGCGGCTTGGACGATGGACTTGAGGAGTTCGACATCGCCTTCAAGGTCGGGATACCCGGCATGAGTTTCCAAGTAGGCCTTGAGCATACACTCATCGGCACCTCGATAATTCTCTATCCAGGCCAGCGTTTTTTCAGGATTCCGCAAACCAGGGGTATCCTTAAAACGGATGATCTCCTCATGGTCAAAGATGACCTGAAAAATCTCATGCGCTATAGTCTCGCCCGGATAGGCCGTGATCCGAACGCTATCATCTTCGGCTAATGTGGATACAACTGCCGATTTCCCTTCATTCAAAGGTCCTACGATGACGAATTCGGGAATCATAAATTACTGTAAATTATTGTTGGTGGTTAGCTGAGTCTGATGGCTATGTATGCTCTGAACTCCTAAAAAATGTGAGGCATAAGGGCCTCGGCAAGAAATAATTGCGCAAGATTGCGCCAGATGTTAGTTCGCCCGTTTTATATAAGATCAGGCAAGGCACATCCACCGGTGCATATCATAGGACATGTGCCGATGGATGTAACGCAGTAGGCGGGTCAAAAGACAACTCCCGCCTGGCGGGATGTAAGTATTTCTTGCCGAGGTCCTAATATCAGGGATTTGTCGATTCACTCTCTGAGCTCAAGGGCTATCTCTTCGATATCCTGGGAAAAGAGAGCATCCGGGGCCTGAATCAGTATCGGCTTCATCCTTGCGATGGCAGCCCCTACTGCGCTATCCTCGCGTATCGTCTTTATGACCGCGCTTTCAATGCCCAGGAATTCTCTCAACATTTTTTGAATAACCTTGCCAGCCTTTGTATCGTTCTTAGCGCGTACCCTGTTGACAATCAAAAACGGCTTTAGGCCTTCTATAATCGTTTTCGCAGAATCCGCCACAACGGGATTGATCGCCCGCGCCTCTCTAAAAAAGCCTTCCATGGTCTTCAAGTGGGGGTTATTTGCAAAGTCCTTGGCCCTCTCCAAGAGATCCAAAAGGTCAGGACATTCCTTGCGTTTAAAGAAAAAAAGAAGCCGCCTGAAAACAGCGGCCTTAATGAAGCTGTAAGCATTCATCAGAGAAGGAATTTCAGGTGTTGTCACGAGAAGCACCTTTTGGGCGATAAATGAAAAATCAGCCACATTATAGGAAGCCCCCGGCGCCAGGTCCAAGATCACTAAGTCACAATCGAGCTTTGACAGGTGCCTGATAAGTTTCATTTTCTGTTGATAGGGCATATTTGCAATACCAGGGACATCGCCTCCGCAAACCATCCCCACGTTTTCTATGTCTGTATCCAGAACAATATCAGAAAGATTCCCAACTCTATTCCGGACGAAGTCGTCAAGGCTGCTTTTAGATTGCCTTATGCCAAAGATCGCGTGGAGATTCGAGGCCCCGAGGTCAAGGTCGACGGCAACGACTTTTTTGCCCAATCTTGACAATGCAATGGCAAGGTTAGCGGAAATCGTGGTCTTGCCTACACCACCTTTTGGTCCAATAATAGCTACGATTTTATTCGCCCGTTCCATAAAAGTCTTAGTCTGAGACATTATATCTCACCTAAATCCTGCAAGCGTCGCTTTTGCCGAAGATACAAGTCATCAAGCGCGCAG
>CAZACO010000676.1:0-2859 GCA_964483185.1 uncultured Desulfobacteraceae bacterium | reverse complement strand
TACTATAGCCATACCCTGAAACAAAATCTCTTCCATTCCGTGAGCCAACGGGTAATGGTTTGGCAGTTATAGTCCAGGTCAAGCAAGCAAAGATGGCCCCCTGGGTTTCAGGCAGGCCGTTAGGTTTTCAACAATAGTGATGCTTTCTGCCCGGTTGTATTCCAGCACAAAACGAACCCAGATAAGATGAAACAATCCAACGTCCTCTAAAGGGTCCCTCAGATCATGGACACAAAAATCAACCTCCGGTCCGTGGGAATGATGTTTTTTGGCATAGCGATTCTGTCCTTTGAATAGTCGACACCAAGGATACTGCCACCTGGTTGAATCGCTTCATGGAGGATTGAGGTTACCTTCACGGTCCGCATCCCGCATCAAGTACCCTGAATCCAGGCATCAGACCGCACCATGTGGCCTGTTCTCGTATCTCATCAGGATCGGCTTTGATGTCCAACCGAAAAGCCTCCTGGTCGTTTTCCATAACATAAGAATGGGAGTGTTGCATGACAGTCTCTATTGAAAATGGAGGACAAGAGGATTATAAGGCAACAAATGGAATGCCTTGCATTTGGATGATTCCCTCCATCACGGTACAAAATCCAACTGCCCTAGTTGTAAAAGTTTGTTAATGCCCTTACCCAAATAACATCTTGAGTTAAGGAATATGAATATATGAACTCACGTGCCGATGCAAAACAAATTTTCTCCTTTCCCTTTAGTGACATTATCAAAAATTTCCGGCCCCTTGGGGTCTACTTTGTCCGGAACCGGTGGTCCCTTGTCGTCGGGCTCCTGAGCCTTCTCCTCGTCGATTTTTTTCAGCTCATTATTCCTCTGGTCATCAAACAGGCGATCGACCTGCTGGTGGCACAGACGGATGAAACCGGATCGCTTCTCTTGAAACAGGGCGCGATCATCCTCGCCCTGGCCATCATGATCGCCCTGTTCCGGTATGTGTGGAGACGCCTGATTCTGGGCCATTCAAGGATCGTGGAGCAGGGCCTGCGGAACCGGATGTACGGGCACCTCCAGACCCTTCCCATCTCATTTTTTCAGAAGACTCCCACCGGAGATCTCATGGCCAGGGCCATCAATGACATCAATGCCGTCCGGATGGCCAGCGGCATGGGCCTGGTGGCCCTGATTGACGGGTCGGTTCTCGGTGTGGCCGCCATCGGATTCATGATATCCATCGACCTCAAGCTCACCCTCATTTCCCTGATCCCGGCGCCAATGGTTGTTATCCTGACCAAGATCCTCACGGGTCGGATGTCCAGGGGGTTTGAAACGGTCCAGAAGACGTTCTCCGATCTGACTGAGCGTGTCCGGGAGGCCTTTGCCGGGGTGCGGGTGGTCAAGGCCCATAACCGGGAGTCATGGGAATATGCCAGGGTAAAGGAGCAGGGGGAGAGGTATGTTGCCGAAAACATGAGCCTGGCTAGGACCCTTGCCATCTTCTTCCCTGTCATGACCATCTTCACCAATGCGGGTCTTGTTGTTGTGATCCTGTTGGGGGGGCGTTATGCCATCCTGGGCGAGATCACCCCGGGTGATTTTGTGGCCTTTATCAGCTACCTCAATCTGTTGACGTGGCCCATGATGGCCATGGGGTGGGTCACCAACCTGCTCCAGCGGGGATCGGCCTCCATGCGGCGTATCAACCGCATCCTTGACGAGGTCCCGGATATCACGGATCCGGCCTTGCCGCAGGAGGTTTCCAGCCCTGCCATGTCGGCAGAGAGCCGTCCAGGGCCGGTCGCGGGGGCGATCGAGATAAAGGGCCTTAGCCTGAAGTATCCCGGCCAGGACCGGTGGGCCCTCAGAGATGTCAGTCTGAGAATCGAGGCGTCTGAAAACGTGGCCATTGTCGGACGGGTGGGATCGGGCAAGAGCACCCTGCTACAGGTTATTCCCCGTCTGCTGAATGCCCCGGATGATACGGTCTTTGTGGATGGACGCGACATCCGGACGGTCGCCCTGAAGTCTCTCAGAAAAAAGATCGGGTTTGTATCCCAGGAGGTGTTTCTTTTTTCGGATACCATCCGCAACAATGTGGTGTTCGGCAGGGAGGGGATCACCGATCGGGACCTAAAAGTGGCCTTACGTGCGGCCGGTATTCTTGAAGAGGTACAGGGTTTTGAAAATGGCCTGGACACCCTGTTGGGGGAACGGGGGATCACGCTTTCCGGGGGGCAGCGGCAGCGGCTGACCATTGCACGGGCCCTTGTCCGGTCATTCCCGATTCTCATCCTGGATGATGCCCTTTCCATGGTGGATACCCGCACAGAGGAGGGGATACTGAACCGGATACTGGACCGCCGGCCTGAAAAGACGAACCTGATCGTCTCGCACAGGGTTTCAACCATCCGGAGGGCCGACCGGATCGTGGTGCTTGACCGGGGTGAACGGGTGGAAGAGGGAACCCATGACCACCTCATAGGACTGGGCGGCACCTATGCCGCCCTCTACGAAGAGCAGCTCCGCGCAGAGGAATTAGAGAAGGAGAGCTGATTCAACTATGTTTGGGGATTACGGATACACAGAAGAGGGGCAATTAGGCAAGCCGTATAATTTCAGGCTGTTGAAGCGGTTGGCGGGTTATGCGTTTCCGTACAAAAAGACCATTGCCGCAGGCCTTTTCCTCGCACTCCTCATCACCCTGTTTGATCTGGCAGTTCCCTACCTGACCAAGATCGTCATCGATCAATACATCGTGGCCTCATGGCATCGCGTCGATCTGGACCGGCCGGGAGACCCGGCTTCCAGAAAGCTTAAAGAGAGATACGGCCGCCTGTTGGAAACAAATCGTTCCCAGACCGTATATTACATCTCCAATCTGAATATGAAAAAGATCGACCC
>CAZACO010000675.1:0-2860 GCA_964483185.1 uncultured Desulfobacteraceae bacterium | reverse complement strand
TCCTTCTTCGCTGTATAAACAGACCCAATATAAACAACGCCATGATTACACAGAACAAAGAAAGGCCGATGATGACAAGATGCAAAGAATCCAAAATGCCTCCTCAGCAACGGCAGCAAGAAGGAGATCAAAACGTTTTTCTTCTGACGTTTTTTCCCATATCAGATCGCCTCTGAAGATCCCAGATTCGCCCACCAGGACCTGGCGATATCTGACTGCGCACTTAGAAGATAATAACGCATATATAACTGATTCAAGAAGATTTTTCAACTTATTTCACCAAAAAAATGCCGTGTCCGGGTAATTTCCGAGGGGGTCGCTTCCGAATGTGCGTGATTGTCTCCTCTGTATCATGGGGGAGTAAAGGAAAATAGTGATGACCGGAAATCGAAACATTGAACAGGAATGATTTTGGCCTGCCGACAATTGGTGGGAACGTTTTATTTCTTGAAATAGCTTGACTTTCGCGCACGGGAAGGTTACTCTATTAAGAAATCATGAGGGCTCGCCTTTATGGGCGGGCTTTTTTCGTACTGAAGGAAAGATCTATTCCTCAAAAGTGACATCCTTAAGTCTGAAAACATGGGAAATTGTTTGAAAGGAGGATGTTACTATGGCTAATGGAATCGTGAAGTGGTTTAATGACCGCAAAGGCTTTGGCTTCATTGAGCAGGAAGATGGTTCGGATGTATTCGTTCATCATTCAGGAATCAATGCTGAAGGTTTCAAGTCTCTAAGTGAAGGCGATCAGGTTACATTTGACGTAGAGCAGGGCCAAAAAGGACCTGCTGCTGTTAATGTCAGCGTAGTTTAGTTCACTATACTCTGAGCGTGAAAATGGGGTATGCCATCGAATGATGATGGGATGCCCTTTTTTTTTATAAAAAATCCATTTGTCGTTGAAGTCCGGATTGAATAGGGTCCTGGCGGTGAATCTGGAAAGAAATGGGAAATCGGTTAGTTCTTTGACCATTAGAAAATCTCCAATTCCCAAAAAAAGCCACCCAAAGATATTTGAAATTTGAACCGAAAGGCCCTTTTGTATCAGGGGACAAAGGTCCTAAAAAAAATTTCGTAAAAGCCAGACCTATGACCGGCCTTCAAGCACCCTCTTCGCCTTCTCATGGGCCTCCTGCAAGGCCTCCTCTACCTGCCGGCAATGATGGTCCATCTCCTTTGTGCCACATGTTCCGGAAAATGAGATCGGCTTGTCCATAAAGATGACCTGGCGGGAGAAGGGGAGGGGGAGATAGGCCTGATTCCATGTCTTCTTGAACACAAACCGGTGCGAGACAGCAACCCCCACCGGGAACAGCGGAGCCCCGGTTTTCTGGACAATCCGTATGATGCCGGGTTTACAGACCCCGCGTGGGCCTTGCGGACCGTCCACGGCCAGGACAACAACATGCCCTTCCCTGACGGCCTTGATCAGGGCGATCAGCCCCCCGACAGCGCCTCGCGTGGACGAGCCCCGCGTTACCCGGTAGCCCAAGGCCCGGGTTGCCCTGGCCATGATCTCTCCGTCTTTGGAGTGACTCACCAGGATGGTAGGGGCTAAATGTCCAAAGCGAGGCGTCAGTGCAAGCTCATCGCCGTGCCAGTGGGCAACGCCGCATGGGATGCCCCGGATCTGTTCCACCCCGACAAGCCTTGTTTGAACCAGGCGTGACAAAGATTTCAACAGGGTTGCGGCCAATACGGGCCAGCGCTCGTCAATCCATTGTCGCAAAGAGGATGTGCTCATACCTGCGCCTGTAATCCAAAATGTAGTCTCCCGGGACCCGGTGCGTCCCCTCTCTGAGAAGTTCCCCCTGTACTGCATTGCCAAATTCAAAGGGGAACTGGCAAACCGGTAGCCTCCCGGCGGGCGATGGGGGAGGCGGGATGGGAGGGGAACCTGTGTGACTCGCTATTCCTGGCTGGTTTCATGGGGGAAAACCATTTTTCCGCAGAGGCTCAGATCATAACCCGACAGATCATTCACCAGCTCCCGGAAGGGAGGCTCACTCAAAAAACCTAAGAAGAGCTGCACCCCCTTCTCAAAAAACCGCTCCTTCTGGATCAGAAAATCAAACCTCTCCCATCGCAAGGGGATAAAATCAAGATCCAGAAGCCCGGCCACCGCCCGGATCCCCGGCCCGGCATCGGCGCGGCCCGATAGTACCTCCAGGCCCACGTCAAAGTGACGACTGACCTCCCGGTCATATCCCTCAATCCGCGTGCCGTCGATTCCTGCCTTGGCGAGCCCTCTGTCTAAAAGGAGCCGGGTGCCCGTGCCCGACGGACGGTTGATAATCCGTATCCCGGGCCGACCCAGGTCCGGCACCTCCTTGATCTTTTTGGGATTGCCCTTGGCTGTGAGGAGCCCCTGCTCCCGCTTGCAGAAATTGATGAGCCCGGGGGTCTGCCCCAGTTCCTCCCTGGCAAAGCCGAAATTATACTCCTGTTCGTTTTCCTGGAGCAGGTGGCTTGAGGCAATATGGCAGAGATTGCGTCTGAGGGCCCTGATTCCGCCCAGGCTCCCCAGATTGGCGAACACGGCCACATGATCGGGATAGAGCCGGTTGAAGAGGGAAAGGGCCTTGTCCAACAGGATATCGTTGCTGCCACTGATGATGAGCAGGCCGTGATACGGGGGGAGGGGATCGGCCGTCTTGGGGTAGTTGATGGTCTTGTTTTCCAGCCACTGCTCGACCAGATGGCGCGGAAAAAGCCATTTGCCTGTCGCCTTGGTGGCAGGAAGCCCCTTTTCCGCGATAAGGGTGTAGACCATCTTTTCGTTGATGTTGAGGAATCGCGCGATCTCCCGGGTGTTGAACAGGGTCTTGTCATCCATCTCTCGTTTCCCTCCTTTCCGTGG
>CAZACO010000674.1:0-2861 GCA_964483185.1 uncultured Desulfobacteraceae bacterium | reverse complement strand
CGGGTCCCTGTCCTCATATCAATGGCGAGATCAAAACGAAACCTCCTTAGACCCAGGAAAAAGCCCGTTTGATATGAGATCTGTCTGGTTAGCCCCCTTTTTTGTTTGCTTACGGAAATCA
The DNA here is from genome assembly GCA_964483185.1 of uncultured Desulfobacteraceae bacterium. Classification (GTDB taxonomy): domain Bacteria; phylum Desulfobacterota; class DSM-4660; order Desulfatiglandales; family Desulfatiglandaceae; genus CAZACO01. The sequence goes on along the minus strand of CAZACO010000674.1, from coordinate 2,740 downwards.
CCCCATCGGCCCAGGGGCAGTCTTCGATCAGTTCATCGACCTTATCCCTTACCGCTACGATCAGGTTGGCCTCAGGGAAATTTTCGCGCAAGACCCTGATACAGGGGAATGTCAGGACCACATCCCCTATATCACCCAATTGTACCAGTAAGATACTGCCGATATGTTTCGTATGTAAATGATTGCAATTTTCAGATAACATTCTCGAACCGATCGGACAACCCAACCATCTCCCTTTTCTAAGGACAGTATTGAAGACCCCTTTAAGGCCCTTGATATGCTTCATCTGATGCCTATCCCTACCCGGCAAGAGATATCATATATTGGAAAACATCTTAAGATCAAGCGGTTTCAAGAAATGCGCTTTAGGCTTTGCCTGACCTGTCATCCATGACCGCGTACAATAAAACATCAGGGGTGGACAGTTCTCAAATGCTCCCATTGTGGTCACGGAGTGACCAGCCCCTTTCCAAGGTCTGAAGAGATACGGAAGCTTTATGATAGAAATAATTTTGATTCTCATTATGCAAACCCAAAGCCGGGATCAAAGGAATTCAAAAAAAGCGTCGCTGATCACTTTCATAGGGTGAGAAGGGTACGAACGTATCGGAGAGATGGCAAATTATTAGATGTAGGATGTGGAAATGGTCGTTTCTTATATGCCGCCAAAAAATATTTCGATGTTATCGGTTTTGATGTATCTGATGGAAACAAAAGTTATTTTGATGAAATGCAGATCGACTTAATTGTTTCTAATTGGAATTCCATTGAATTTAGTCCTGATTATTCTGATGCCATAACATTTTGGCACAGTATTGAACACTTTGAAGATCCGATCAGGCATGTCAAGAAGGCAACGGGTTGGCTTAAAAGAGAGGGAGTTGCAATTATTGAGGTTCCGAATCATGAGTGTATTGATGCGTATGTTTCAGGACATAACTGGGAAAATTGGGATTTACCATTTCACCTCCATCACTTTACAGAAAATTCTCTTGAGCTGTTCTGCTCCAAAGTTGGGCTTAAAATCGTTGACAGATATACATACAATTCAGAATTTGTAAGAAATAAATTAAGAGAGACGATCTTTTTCAAGATGTTTGCAAGACATATCTCTAAGATGTTTCACGGAAATGGGATCGCGGTTGTGTGCAGAAAAAACTGATGCAGGGGGTTTCAGGTTTCTTAGACATCATGAGACCTTAAACAGGAAGATCTCTCCTGTCCCCACGCGCCCGGGGTTATCGGGGTTGCCGTTCGAAAATGTGGCGTGGAAAAACGATGGAGGCACGGTCAAACCTTGTCGAGGCAGTCCCATAGCAGTTAGAAGCTATTTTCCCTCAGGGTCATTCAACCTTATTTTATGGAGTTGTCACCTTTCAGCATTGCGTGACCTTCCTGGGTCAGAGAGTATATGGAAACCGGAATGGCGTTTCAATGACGCAGGTATGGGTCCCATATTTCAAATCCTGCCAGCCCTTCTTGACCTCGCCTGAGGAAACGGATACAGTGCTGCTCGTATGAAACTGGAAACTGGAAACTGGAAACTGGATGTTCGACATTCGATGTTGAACGTTCATCTTGCCGCAGAGTTTCCACCTCGATCAGCCTGGCCCGCCTGCGGCCAGAGGCGGGGCTGAACAGAAAAGGCCTTTGCACCGGATGGACCCTGTTACCGCCCCCGGATCTTCAGGGGCTGTGAAAGGTGGCGGTGTATCTGGGGGTGGTTCGCCCTTGATGAAACCCGGTTGTTTGGATGTGTGACATCTCGATTATTATTGTCAACTACAATACGGCAGGGCTGCTTGCCGCGTGTCTCAACTCGATCGCGCCCAAATTTGACCTGAGGACCGAGGTCATCGTCGTTGACAATGCCTCGGAGGATGAGAGTGTATCGTTGGTAAACCATTATTTTCCCTGGGTAATATTGATAGCGAATACGCACAACGTAGGCTTTTCCCGGGCAAATAATCAGGCCTGAACGTCTCTGAAGGGCGGTATGTCTATTTTCTAAATCCTGATACCGTGGTACAGCCGGGGGCGCTTGAGGCAATGATGGACTTCATGTCATCCCACATGCGGATGATCCTCCCGGTATCCGGCCTTGTAAAGGAGGAACTTCTTAAGACATACGATATCCCTGCATCCAGGATGCGCGTGATTCACCCCGGGATTTCTGATGAACGCTTCTCTTCCCTTGACAGAGAAAGCTGCCGGCACCATATTCGAAGACGCCACGGCCTTTCCGAAACAGATGTGGTGGTCCTGTTCGTGGGGATGAACTTTGAGATCAAACGGCTTAAACTGGTCATAGAAGGCCTTGCTGACCTGATGCGAGAGGAAGAGAAAGGATCCAGCCTGAAACTGTTAGTGGTAGGGAAAGGAAAAAAAGACCCCTATCAGACCCTTGCACGTCGTCTGGGCGTAATGGAGCAGGTTGTTTTTGCCGGCGTCACCCGGGAGGTGGAAACTTACTATCTTGCCTCTGATATCTTTGTCATGCCGTCTCTTTTCGACACGTTCGGGATGGCTGTCCTCGAGGCCATGGCAGCCGGACTTCCGGTCGTTATCACCCGCAACGTCGGGGCCAGGGATCTGCTGACAGATGGCGTTCAGGGGTTCATCTTGGGTGAAAATCCCAAACCCGCCGACCTTGGGGCCAGGATCGCCTTTATTCTGAACCGGGAACATCGGATAAAAATGGGGGACAACGCCCGTACCACGGCCCTCCGGCACACCTGGG
>CAZACO010000673.1:0-2865 GCA_964483185.1 uncultured Desulfobacteraceae bacterium | reverse complement strand
GACTTCTTGAGATGCCAAAACGTGCAGAGGCATTACCTTGAGAACCGCAAACATCCCGATTGAAAACAGAATGCTGTGATTTAATGGTCACAGATATTCGCCCCCGCCACCAGGGTCTTGGAGAGATACTGGTTTGCCAGAGACTCGGGGGGGTCCATCGGGGCGCCGATGATGACCTCGATCCCCTTCTCCCGAAGAAGCTCCTGAGCCCTTTCACCCATTCCCCCTACGATGACCACATCAGCCCCTTGCTCATAGAGCCACTGGGGCAGCACACCGGGCTCATGCGGAGGAGGCGTGCGCATGTCTGTCCCTACGATCTTATCATTCCGGGTTTCGATGAATGCAAATTGCTCGCAGTGGCCAAAATGGGATGCGAGTTTTCCTCCAGAAACGGGAACCACAACTATTTTTGCGTCTGGTGCGCTCTTCTTCTTGGCTTTGGCTGGAACTTCCTTTTTGGGCTCAGAGACAGACCCTGTCTTCGTCTCTGTCAATTTGACAACTTCATCCACTATCTTATTGAATTCCTGGGTGATCGGCAGGTCTAGGTTGTCCAAGAGACCCATGTTCCCGCTGTCGCCATTGGATACCATCTCTGGTTCGAGGGGGAGGGTTCCCAGGAGTCTCAGCCCCTCCTTTTTTGCAGTGAGCATGCCGCCCTTTGTCTTGAAGATGTCGATCGACTTTCCGCAGTGAGGACACGTGAGGCCACTCATGTTTTCGACAAGACCCAGGATCTGCATATTGACCTGCCGGCAGAAGTTGATCGACTTCCGCACATCTGCCAGTGAAATTTCCTGAGGCGTGGTCACAATAAGGGCCTTTGCATCGGGTATGGTCTGGGCAACGGTCAGGGGCTCGTCGCCGGTTCCGGGAGGTGAGTCGATAATCATGTAGTCGAGGTCGTCCCACTCGATATCTGATATGAACTGCCGGATGACCCCGATCTTGAGCGGCCCCCTCCAGATGGTGGCGGCGTCCTTGTTTTCTCCCATGAGCGACTCAATGGACATCACTTCCATGTTTGAAAGGTACTTCACCGCACGGGCCTTTCCCTCCCGGGTCGCGGGACCGATGGTTCCTTTAAGCCCCAACAGGCGCGGGATGCTGGGACCGTGAAGATCCACATCCATAAGACCTACCTGGTAGCCCCTCTTGGCCAGAGCGACCGATAGATAGGCTGCGATGCTGCTTTTGCCCACGCCCCCTTTCCCGCTCATGACCAATATCTTGTTCTTAATCCGGCCCAGTCTTTCCTTTATTTCGACATCCTGCTGTTGATGGGCGTCCTGTTGGTTGCTATGTCCTGTTGCCATACGTCGTTAACCTCCGATTTTTGCTTTTCATTCTATTATAAACATTTTTGTCTTTTTGTCTCAAAAACACAACGTTTATTCCCTCTCCAAGCCACAGATACCTGAATCAATCGGTTCAATCTGCTCAGGCATCCCAAATGAAGTCCGGGGACAATAATCGAACCTTGAACCTATGAACGCCTGGGAAACCTTTGAACGCCCACGCCTTGGCCCATCCGGGGATCGCCTTCCATGCCGTAGTGTCTGGTCACATTGGACGTGCCTGCGGCAAAAGACGAATCCTGTCGCCCAAACACCGCAAATAGTATGCCACGGTTGAAAGGATGATTTTATTGTGACGATAACTATGGTACTATCAATAAGTTATCCTCAAATCAGGCGTTACAAGGCGGGTATGGATTTGCGACTTAAGTAGCGTTGATGCAACGATAGTATTTATTAGAGTAGCAGTTATGCAATTCTAATCGTCTCGTTCTTGGTTCCTTGGTCCGTCGATCTTTAAGAGATCGATGCCTAAGCGGGATAAACCGGAAAAGTGCCTAAAGTGAGCTAAAATGCCTAAATTGCCTAAAGTTATGGTAATGAGGCATATAGGGCTTTCCCGCCGTATAGGCGGGATTAGATGTGGGAACCCCTTTCTATCACTGGCTTTCCCGGTGCTGCAAAGATCTTCTCGTGTTTTTATCACAAGATCTAATTATTAACTGTCTAACATGTGGGTTCTGCTAAACCACGCGTGTTTGTGGCTGTAAAGGCACGAGCAGCATCCAGACGATTGACCGCTCACACCTTTTGATAAATCGCTAAAATCCCCTCCATAGGACTGAGCTCCTGCAACAGACGGAACCCCGAATATTGCGGCAGGATTTTGTGGAGACCGTAGACCATGAATATGGCACCTTTTCGGGCCTTTTCCGCCAGCATTGCTGCAAACTCGTCATGCATGACGAGATAGGTATAAAAAAGATTAAAGGCTTCAAACTTCAGGCCTGTCGTGCGGGCAATTGAATCGTGAAGCCGCTTGTCGGTGGAATCGCCGTGAAAGAGGAAGATGTTTTCCGGGGGAGGCAGAAGTCTCTCTTCTTCAAGCGACGTTTCCAGATCGGACCGCAGAGGACCGTATTCATCAAGGGTCCATTCATCAAGTTCAATGCCGACGGATAGCCTGACAAGATAACTGAAAAAGAGATTCACCCTCCCGTCAGCGCATCCCAAATCCAGAAACGCGGTCTCACCCGGGACGACGATCTGTTCCTCCATCAAACGATCTGTGCAGGCAAAAAGGGTCGTCAGGTCCGTAGACCGCCTGAAGCCCAACGGACCCGAATCCCCCACCTTTCTCTGGTCATAGAATTCAGCTATTTTGGCGAGGCTTTTCTTAAGTCGTTGATCCATTTTTTCAAGACGGTCTTTATCCGCTCATGGAGGATAAACAGGGTATTCACCTCTGCTCCCTCTTTTTCACGAAGGGCATTTATTTTGCATGGATCGATCTGATCCGTTACCTTCTTGCAGAGATAATTGATGCAGATGATATGGCGGGCCA
>CAZACO010000672.1:0-2871 GCA_964483185.1 uncultured Desulfobacteraceae bacterium | reverse complement strand
TCATCCAATACCCTCTTGATCTTTGCTTCATCATCCGTCGCTATTCTCGCGGCCCTGAGGGCCTGGGACAAAAAACAGGGAAGGCAATCCAGATAGGTTCTCATGTGTCACATCCTCCCATCGACCGATTGCCTTCCCCGACCCGTCTTACCCCCGAATGGCAACCCTACTCCCTCGTCATGGCGGTGCCGCACTTGGGACATGTCTGATCGTAGCAGGGGGTCCCCAATTGATGGGCCATTTTTTCGCCGCAGTTGGGGCAAACGCAATAGCCCCCCGGGCCTGCTGCAAAACCACCCCCCTGGCCACGGCCGCCGCCCCCCTGGCCTCGACCGCCTCCGCCTTTGCCCATACCTCTCCCTGTTCCGGATCCCTGGCCTCTGGGTCCTGTTCCGTCTCCTCTCGGCATGATACTCCCTCCTTTGTGAGTTGTTTTGGGTTGAAATCCCATGTCTTCTCAACAGATCCGGGACCTCTGCCCTTTCCATACGCGAAGGCTCTGGGGGTCGCTTCAGAAAAGAATATGAGAAATACTGACGATTCAGACTGTCGATATCCCCACAGGGACTTCCTCTGAAAAGGCGTCATGCACGACCCAGTTGAAAACTACCTTGGGTCTACCCCGCAAGCACGGAAACCATGAAAAGGCCACTTCGCCGTCAAAGAAGCTCCAACAAAATATATTCTTTTCTGAAACGACCCTCAGAGCCGTAGTCTTTGGGAGCACAAAATCTCTGTGATGTCAGACACCCACATCACTTGCCAGATGTTCCCATATCTCTCTGACCGCCTTACACCCCTCGGACCGGCTGTCAAATTCGGCAATGGTCTGGCCCTGTACCATGGCCTTGGTGAAGGCAGGATCAAAAGGGACCCTCCCGATTACACCCACGTTTTTCTCTCTTGCAAAGGCCTCAATGGCCTCTCCCTGAGCGGGGTTCAGATCGAATTTGTTGACGCAAAGCATGGCAGGAACCCTGAAAAAGGCCGCTAACTGGGCCACCCGCTCCATGTCATGCCGCCCCGAAACCGTGGGCTCTGACACGATGAGCACGGCCGTGGCCCCTCCAAGGGATGCAATGACCGGGCAACCGATCCCCGGAGGACCGTCGGTGAGAAGCAGGTCCAGATTTTTTTCTTCCGCAAGCTTTTTCCCTTGCTGCCGGATCAGGGCAACCAACTTCCCGGAATTTTCCTCTGCAATCCCCAACCGGGCATGGGCCATGGGTCCAAACCGGGTATCGGAAAGATACCACTCTCCGCAGGTATTCAGGGGAAAATCGATGGCCTTTTCAGGGCAGAAATAATAACAGACGCCACAGCCCTCACATTCAATGGAATCCACCACAAAATCTTCGCTAATGGCATTCCACCGGCATAGATCCCGGCACAGGCCGCACTCGGTACATCTGTCAGGGTCAATGACCGCTGTATACCCGGATTCGAAATCATGTCGTTCTTTGATCTTCGGATGCATGATCAGATGAAGATCGGCCGCGTCCACGTCCGCATCACAAAGGACCTTGTTTTCGGCGAATGAGGCAAACACGGCAATAATACTTGTCTTTCCTGTCCCGCCCTTACCGCTTATGATGACGATCTCTTTCATTGAAACAGCTCCTTTTCATTCAGCGAGGTTCTCGATGCGACGATATAGTTCCAGGAATTTTTCTTTCCACTCGGGCATCGCCTCCACAATCATCTCTCCCCTGGAATAGGCCTCTGCAATCCTCCGGTCAAAAGGGATTTCCATCAATATGGGAATGCCCTCCTCCTGGGCATAGATCCTGACCTGATCATCCCCCATGTCTGACCGGTTGATGACCAGACCGCACGGAATTCCCAAGATATTAACGGCCCCAACGGCCAATTTGAGGTCGTGCAGGCCAAAGGGGGTCGGTTCCGTGACTAACAAAACAAAATCTGCGCCCTTCATGGAAGCGATCACCGGACATGAGGTGCCCGGAGGGGCGTCGATAATGGTCAATGCCCCAGGCCGGGCATATTCACGCACTTTTCTGATCAGGGGAGGGGACATGGCCTCCCCCACCCTCAGTTTTCCATGGACAAACTCTATGCCGTTTCTCCGTCCCCTTTCGATGACGCCCAGTTCCCGGCCTATCTCCGTAATGGCCTTCTCAGGACAGACCTCCATGCACCCGCCACAACTGTGACACATTTCATGAAATGGCAGTACGGTTTCACCAATGACCACAATGGCCTTGAACTGGCATATGTCCCCGCATTTCCCGCATAGATTGCATTTCTCCATGTCCACTTCGGGAACAGGGGTGGTAATCGTCAGAACTTCTTCAATGATCGGCTTAATAAAGAGATGCGAGTTGGGTTCCTCGACATCACAGTCCAGGACCTGAACATTGGATCCCACGGAGACAGCCATATTGGTGGCCACCATGGTTTTTCCCGTACCCCCTTTTCCGCTTGCGATACTGATGATCATACCTGACTCCTTGTTTTTATCTAAACTTGACGGCTTCGTAAAAAGTCAAAATCTCGCGCAAAGGCGCAAAGCTCGCAAAGTTAACTTGTTAATATTAAAAGATCTTTTCTTGGCGTTCTTGGCCTCCGGCCCATAGGGCCTACGGCCCGGCGGGCGCCTTTGCGAGAAAACATACTTTTTACGGGACCATCAACCTTAAACCTCTGAACCTTACACCTTGCGCCTTGAGCCTCGCGCCTTGAGCCTTTATTATGTCTTTCATCCATCTCAACGTCCATTCCGATTATTCTAAGGGCTGGGGACTCGGCACCATCGAGGAACTCTGCCGGTCCGCCAGGGACCTGGGGATCAAACAGCTTGCCCTGACCGATACGAACGGGCTCTACGGCCTGGTCTTTTTTGTCCAAATC
>CAZACO010000671.1:0-2876 GCA_964483185.1 uncultured Desulfobacteraceae bacterium | reverse complement strand
CACGGGAACAGCGGATTCACCCGCTGAAGGACGATAAGATCCTTACCGATTGGAATGGGCTGATGATCGCGGCCCTGGCTCTGGGAGCGCGGGTTTTAAACAAACCTGAATATGAAAAGGCCGCCCGCCAAGCCGCTCGATTTATCCTCGAAAACATGCGGGATAAAAGAGGCCGCCTTTACCATCGGTTTAGAGAGGGCGACCTGGCCGTGGATGCCCATGCCTCTGACTATGCATTTTTGATTCTGGGGCTGTTAAGCCTGTACCGGGCGACATTTGACCTGACATTCGCCGAACAGGCGCTTGCGCTGCAGAAAACGATGATAGAAGATTTCCAGGATGAACAGAACGGCGGTTTTTTCTCCACCCCCGAGGGACGCGTGGACCTCCCTGTGCGGCCGAAGGAGTTGTATGACGGCGCTATCCCGTCCGCCAACTCGGTGGCACTCCATAACATGGTGTCATTGTTCCGATTGACCGGTGATCCGGCATGGGAAGATCGGGTCCAGGCCCAGATTCAGGCCTTTGCCGGTACCGTGAAGTCTCAACCAGAAGCCTTCACCTATTTTCTGTGCGCGCTCGATTTCGCCATCGGCCCGGGCCAGGAGGTCATTATCGCCGGTGAACCCCAGGCGGCTGACACACAGGCATTACTTGCGGCATTGAACCGGGATTTTGCACCCAACAGGGTCGCCGTCCTTAAGTCAGAACAGAATGCCCCGAGGCTGACTCAATTTGCCCCCTACACAGAGAGTCTTCAGATCATGGAAGGAAAGGCCACTGCCCATGTGTGTTGTAACGGCTCCTGTACCCTCACCACTTCTGACACAGGCACCCTCTTGGGTCAGCTTCTGGGTGCCTGATTTTACATGACAAAAAAGCAGCTCCAGCCCTTTCGAAAAGCACTGACCGAGTGGTACTCGGCAAACAAAAGGGCGTTGCCGTGGCGCAACACAACGAACCCCTACCTTATCTGGATTTCCGAGGTCATGCTGCAACAGACCCAGGTCAACACGGTCTTGCCTTACTATCATGAATTTATACGTCGCTTCCCAACCCCAAAGCGACTGGCCGGGGCAGATTTACAGGACGTTCTGAAGCAGTGGGAGGGCATGGGGTATTATGGGCGCGCCCGTAACCTGCATAAGGCCGCAGGCATCGTTATGAAGCAGTGTAAGGGCATCATCCCAACACGCTGGGAAGACTTTCGAAAGCTGCCCGGCGTGGGGGATTACATTGCCGCGGCTGTACTGAGTATGGCCTTTGAAAAGCCCTACCCGGTGATAGACGGCAATGTGAAACGTGTGCTTTCCCGCCTCCTTCTCATGGAAGACGCGGTAAACAGATCCGCATCCATCAAAAACTTCCGGCAGGCAGCCGCGGAATTTCTGGATGGCCAAAAACCGGGAACATTCAACCAGGCCATGATGGAGCTTGGGGCCATGGTTTGTAGACCCCAAAAACCCCTTTGCAGCACCTGTCCGGTGCACACCTTCTGCCTGGCCTATCAGGTCGATCGGGTTATGGAATTTCCAAAAAGGGTGAAAAAGGGGCCAACACCCCAATATCCGATCGCGGTCGGCATTGTATTCAAGAAGGGGCGAGTACTCATCACCCGTCGAAAACCCGAAGGGTTATTGGGGGGCCTGTGGGAATTTCCAGGAGGAAAGATCCGAACGGGGGAAACGGCCGAGACGGCCTGTATCAGAGAGATGAAGGAGGAGGTCAATCTGAAGATCAGGATCGATTCTTATCTCTGCAACGTCAGGCATGCGTATACCCATTTCAAGATCCTTGTGGATGTCTTCTGCTGCTCGTACGTCTCCGGCAGGGTCAGGTTAAACGGCCCGGTAGATCATCGCTGGATCTCGCTTGATCGATTGAGCGATTATCCGTTTCCCCGGGCCAATCATAAATTTATCCCTCAACTGAAGCAATATACATCCCAGCGCTCCAACACGGACGATTAAGAGCTGTTCCCTGTTATAAGGCGGTAGGATAATTGGAGCTTACGGGATAAATCAAAGTTCAAATGGGAGTTCCCTGTTTAATCCTATCTGCTTGAGATCCACTGCCACATCGTACACCATGATCTCCACGCCGCATTGGATCGCCAGTCTGAGTTCCTCCCCGTAAGCCGGGTCGATATGATCTGCAGGCCGGAATAGCTCGGCATCCATCCGCTGGACCAAGAAGAGCATCACCGCACGGTCTCCTGAACGAACCTGGTCCTGGAGTTCTTTCAGGTGCTTGAGTCCCCTTGCCGTAACCGCATCCGGAAAACGGGCCACCCCGTCGGTTACAAGCGTACAGTTTTTCACCTCAACAAAACATCGCATCGCTCCTTTTTCAAGTAACAGATCGATACGGGAATTCCTGCCGTATTTAACCTCGGAACGGAGACTATCATAACCGGTCAACCCGTGTATCTGATCGGCCAGGATTGCTTCTTTAACCAGCCGGTTCGGCACCAGGGTGTTGACGCCCACGAGAGAGGTCGGCATCGCTATCAGTTCCCACGTATACCTGAGCCGTCTGTCAGGTTTGTCATGGCGAGACAGATAGACGGTTCGCCCCGGTTCAGAGCAGGCCAGCATGCTTCCGGAATTGGGGCAGTGGGCGACCACCACGTGACCGTTTCTGAGCCTGACATCGGCGAGGAACCGTTTATACCTCCTGAGGAGGGTCCCTTGGATAAGAGAGGGCCAGTTTAAATGGCCTCCTGCCTTGCGCTGGATGGTTTTGGATCGCATGATCTATCATCCCATGGAAGCGGAGAAAAAACAAGAAACCCTTTAACCTTTGAACATATGATCCCGTGAACAGTTCTATGATTCCGTTTGAATTTGGACCCGCTTTCATATACAATAGTAACA
>CAZACO010000670.1:0-2878 GCA_964483185.1 uncultured Desulfobacteraceae bacterium | reverse complement strand
GCTATTCTTGTGGCTTCACTCAATCGCAGCAACCAAATCCGATCTGAATCTGAGCGTCAATTCTGCGAAGTTATTTTTGAGCGAGCCCTAAAGCCTCGCGCACAGTCTTTCTCACAGCAGCTGCGCGCTATCCCAGTTGCTCGATAATCGGTTGCAGGACCTCCTGAATGCGTACCTTCATCGTCTTGAACTGGATTTGATCCGCATCAGAAAGGGGCTGTTTCGGCGGCCCCATGTCAAAGCCCCTCATCTCCATGGCAACCTTGAAGCCCAGGGGGAACGGTAAGGCGAACATGCTTCGAACCGCCAGAAGGATGGAAAACTGGTGCTTTCTTGCGGTTTCATAGTCCCCTGACAAAAAGGAGCGATAGATGTCGACCATCACCTCCGGCAGGATCCCTGAGGTTGCGGTCATACACCCCTTCCCACCCATCATCAAGCATGACAGAAGCGTCTCTTCTCTGCCGGTCAAAAAATTCATTTCCCCTTCTCCGAGCCGAATCTCGTCCATGAAATGAAGGAAGTCCACCATACTTCCACTGCTGTCTTTCATGGCCACCACGTTCGGCCTTCGGGCCAGTCGTTTAACAACGTCATAGCTCAAGGGTTGGGTGAAGAGGGGGATGTTGTAAAGGATGACGGGGATGTCAACGGCATCGATGATAGTTTCAAAATATCTCTCGATCATATCTTGTGACAGGGGAAAGAAATATGGGGGCGCCACCACCACAGCATCACACCCGATCTCTCGAGCCTTTTCTGCCAGAAAAATGGACTCTCCCGGATGGCTGCTTCCCACACCCGGCGTGACGGCGACTCGGCCCTTTGTCTGGTCATATACCATTTCCATAAGGGCCACCTTCTCCTCACGGGTCATGTGGATATACTCGCCTACGGAAGAGACCGGGAATAGCCCGTTCACACCATGATCGATCTGAAAATCCACCATTCGCCGCATTTCTTCTTCGTGAATGCGACCGTCCTCCTTAAAAGGGGTCAACATGGCCACATAAATTCCCTCTGGCTTAAACATTGTTTCCTCCATCCCCTTTACCCGGGGGACCTATTCTTCGGCAATACCGGCGAGTCTTTTTGCACATTGCCTCTTCTCTTCCAGATTGCTCTCCCTGAAAATCGTGATGCGATGGGCCTCGGGTGACCCGCCCCCGTGAACATCAGAGATCAGATCCGCGCTTTCCATGGTCAGTTTCTCTACAAGCCGGAACATCTTTATCCTGTTCTCCACCGGAACATTCTCCGCTCCCTGCATCTCTTTAAGAGAGGACCGATCTCGGGATTCTCGATATTCCTGAATGAGCGGGCTCTCGGTGACAAACAGATGCCAATATTCCGGATGCTCGGCCAACTCGTACTTTGCATCAATCCGATGGCTTTCTCCTCATCACTTGCTTTAGGGCGCGCGGAGCCGGTTTTTTTTGTCCATTTCAGAGGGCGCCCGACACCACCTCGCCGATGTCCACGATCTTCAGTTTCCGCCGCTCTGCCTTGGGAATACGCTTCATCCCCTTCCTGAGATTATCCTTGCATGCCGGGCATGCGGAAACCAGAACCTCCGCCTCCACGGCAAAGGCATCGCGAACCCGTTCTGCTGCCATCTTGATGGCCAGGTCGGGGTTGTAGGCCTGCAGTCCTCCTCCGCCACCGCAACACCGGGCCTCCAGACGATTCTTCGCCATCTCCACATAGTCCACCCCGGGAATGGTTCGAAGGATGTTCCTCGGTTCCTCCAGGATCTTACAGGCCCTCGCCAGATCGCAGGGATCATGAAAGGAGATCCTTTTCGGAATCTCAGTGGTAAAACGGATGCGTCCGTCCCGGATCAACTCGTCCATGTATTGAACCGAGTGCAGCACGCGGATGCCCACGGCTCCCAGATCAGGATAGAGGGTCTTGAAAGTCTTATAGCACCCGGCACAGGGGGTCACCAATTCACGGGCCCCGGTTTTTTGAAACCTCTCCACGATCTTTTCGGCGTGGGAATCAAATTCATCGGAACCGATCAGATACAGAGGGAACCCGCAACAGTTCTCTTCTGTAGAAAGGGTCGTGTAATCCACTCCCGCGGCCTCCATGGCGTTGAGAAAGGCCGGGACCATCTTCATGTCCATATAGCTGGGCAGACACCCCATGAAGAGCAGGGTTTCCGCCTTTTTCTTGAGCAGCCCCTTACCTGCCTTTTCTCTGAGGGCCGGCGGATAGATGTCCGCCCTTTCCTCCGCTTCCGAGCCAAAGACATTTCCCCGGTAACAGATGTTGTCTCTCACGCCCAGCAGATGTCCCGGCGCAAACCCCTCCCTGAAAAGGATCTTGCGGGCGGCCTGAACGATTTCACCGGCCCTCACATTGGACGGACACCCGTCAAGACAGGCCTGACAGGCGGTACAGACGTAAAAGGTGTCCCCCACGCTTTCCGACAGGTCCAGGTTCCCATCCAGGATTTCCTTGAGGACCATCATCTTGCCCCGGGTATTATAGGCAGGACGGAGGGTGGCTGCGAAAACCGGGCAGACCGCCTGGCAGAAACCGCATTCTGAGCATTTCAGAATACGTTCCTTCATATCATCGGAAAAGCGGGTCTCCAGTGCCATTCAGACCTCCAGTGCCATCTTTTTCGGGTTGAGGATGTTGTGCGGGTCCAATCGTATCCCGACACAGACGTCATACCGTGGGACCCGGAGCGCATACATATCTCCTTCCGGCAAAACCACTTCCAGCACCCGGACATGATTCCTTGTGGTCCCGTATTTGGCGCCCTTGAGACCGCCTGCATTCGAGATCATTTGGATAACTAAAAGAGGAGGCATCTAGCTGATTCAGGGCAGCAACAGGTGAGGCAGTTCAGTTCACCACCATCTTG
>CAZACO010000669.1:0-2883 GCA_964483185.1 uncultured Desulfobacteraceae bacterium | reverse complement strand
AAGATTAGAGACAGCCTTGCCAAGCACATTTTGAAGTGTCGAAGGGTAAGGCTTAACATGCGCCTGCACGAGGACCGCTCGTTACCTCGCGGCCTGTGAGGCGCGGCGTTCGGTAAATAAGAAGATGAAATACGATGACCTATCTCACGAAGACTTTGACGCCATCGTTACGGGCGAACTAACTCACTATGCACTCTGGCTTGAAGGCGAGATCATCAATATCATCGCTGATTATTTCATTGGATCAGACGCCAAGAGATCGGATTTCAAGGGGAGCATTACCAGTTTGTTAATGGATTTCTGATGCATTGACGAAAAAACTTGTAGAAAAGTAAAAAAAGTTCTGGACATTCCTGTTGAACGCCTGTATAGGATAATGAAGTATCGTCACGAAAGGCAGGTGATCAAATGGAATCAGGATGTTTAGAGAGATTTTGTGGACAAACCGTCGATGGGCAGCAATTAGCCGAAATAAAGGAGATAATAGAAACATTTCCCAAGCTCAGCCGAACTGAGCTATCCAATACGGTCTGCGAGCTGTTTTCATGGAAAAGACCTACAGGGAAGCTGAAAAGCGTTGAATGCCGACAGTTTCTTCAACGCTTGGACGAAAAAGGAGCCATCAATCTCCCGGCATGCAGAAAACAGTATGCGAATAAAGGCGCGGCAAAGGTTCAACGGACTGGCAGAGCGGATCTTCAACCCACCATTTCGACAAAGCTGAAGAGGCTGTCGCCCATACTGTTAACAAGAGTTGATAACCAGGAGCAACGGCAGCTTTGGTATGAATACGTTGATCGCTATCATTACCTGGGGTATCAATTGCCCTTTGGAGCGCAGCTGCGCTATTTTATTAGATCCGGTGCAACTGATGACATTCTTGGCTGTTTTCAATTTTCCAGTCCGGCCTGGAAGATGGCGCCACGGGATCGATGGATTGGCTGGGCTGATGCTCAACGAAAGGCGAACTTACAAAAGATCATCAATAACAGTCGGTTTCTCATTTTTCCATGGGTTGAGGTCAAGAACCTTGCCAGTAGGGCTCTTGCCTTAGCTGTCAAGACGGTGGTAGACGATTGGCAAAGCTGCTATGGCTATCGTCCGGTTCTTCTAGAGACATTGGTTGACCCGAAACGATTCAAAGGCACCTGTTATAAGGCGGCCAACTGGATACACGTGGGAAAAACGACCGGCCGGGGCCGGATGGACCGGGACCATACGCGGCTGGGCGCGGCGGTCAAGGAGATTTATGTGTACCCCCTTTCATCCCGCTTTCGTCACGAATTGGCGGGATGTTAGAAAGGGGTCGCCATGGGACTTGCTGCTTGCATACTTGAACAGGCTCCAACAGAGGACTTTCGAGATATGATCCATGATGAAGTGGACAAATGGGTTGACCAAATTATAGATGGCGTGTTCGAGGATGGTAAAGAGCCCACGATAATGGAGCTCAGCCAACTATTTTCTGAAACGAAACAAGAGTTTTTCGGAGCCTGTTTTCAAGCCCTGATTGAGCAAAAGTACGCCGGGTTATTGGAGCAGGAATATGCCCCTTGCCCACAATGCGGAAAGATGTGCAAAAAGCGCCGTGATCACTTGAAAAAGATAGTGACGATGCAGGGGCCCAGTACTTTGAAACGGCCCTGGTTTTATTGTGTGAATTGTTCATATGGGTTTTCACCATTGGACAAGACGCTGGAAATCAGCCGTAAGAAGAACCAGTTTGATGTTCAGAGAAAAGCGACCCGGACCGCTGCGGAGGTTCCGTTTTCCAGTGGCAGTGAGCTGTTCGCAGAACTCACCGATCATTGTGTCAGTGATCATTTTATGCACGATACATTTGAGCGGGTGGGTGATTACGCCTGTCTGGAGGATGTTATTCCCAGTGATCAAGAGATCGCAGCGAGGTGCCAGGAGGTGACCAAAAGCTCTTGGCGCCCGCTATTGGTTGTAGCTTCCGATGGAGCCCATGTCCCGACGCGTCTTAAAGCAAAACGCAATGAAAAAAGAGGGAAAGGACAATGGCAGGAGGCCAAAGGCTTCCGTATATATTTGGTGGGAAAAGATAGAATCGTCCATGTAGCGAGTTGGCATCAAATCCAGAATGAAGAGCAATTTGGCGAGGATCTGTCATTTGTGGCATCTCGAATCCCACAAGCTGAGCTTCGCATTGGATTATTGGGTGACGGAGCAGACTGGCTGTGGAAACATATGGTTGCCTGTTTTCCTGAAGGGCGCCAGATTTTGGACTATTTTCATTGTGCCGAACATATCCACAAGGTGGCCAAGCTGCAATATGGTGAGAAATCTCGAAAATGCCTGGAATGGGTGGAAAGTACCCTCACTCGGCTTTTCTATTCGGAAGTGACTAATGTGATTTGGGGGCTTCAGCGGATGACTCCCCGGGATAGTCTGGCAAAGGAAGAAATCCGAAAGCTCATTGGCTACTTGTACAACAACCGGGAAAGAATCCATTATCGTGGTGATCGAATAGGCGGTTATCCTATTGGTAGCGGGGGCATTGAATCTGCCAACAAGTTCATCTGTCATACACGAATGAAGCGTTCAGGGGCATGGTGGGTTAAGGAAACCGGAAACGCAATGCTTAGGATTCGTTGTGCGATATATAATGGGACGTACGAGAAGGTTTTCGACAAGTATAAGAAAAACCAGATTCCACTCTAATCATCTATCTTTATTAACAAACTGGTAATGCTCCCGATTTCAAGATTTCAATTTCAAGCGTCTCTTGCTTCTCCGGGATGGCCTCACGTTTCAAGACAAGATCGAAATCGTGCGTGCCATGATCCCACTATTCAGTGAGAATGCCACCACTGTGAAACTTAAGTCGCTCCTAAAGGAAGTTGAGGATTTCAAGAGCTG
>CAZACO010000668.1:0-2891 GCA_964483185.1 uncultured Desulfobacteraceae bacterium | reverse complement strand
AGTTCGGTCAGAGAGCTTAGTATCTCAAATTCCAGTTCGCTACACCGTTCCATCGCCCACATACCCCCCTAAACTGCCAGCGCACTATAATATAGCCCCAATATTTTGTCAAACCCGGAACCATGGCGAGAAACGACGTTACGATTCAACTATTTGACGATCCTTGAATTTTATTATAAAATGATTTGACTGATCGGCATAAATAACTACCTCATTATCCGAATCCCCTTGGTCGGATGTGTGGCGCAGAGCTTGAAAAAACCATCTTTTGTAAAATAATATGAAGTTCCTTAATTTTAGGCACATATCCGGCTTAGGGAGTTAGGGATTGAAGGTGTGAAGTGATGAAAAACCGGTCATCAATTATAAAGGTCTTGATCGTTGAAGATTCATTCACGGTTCGGCAATATTTAGAGCAGATCATAAATTCTGATGAACAGCTTGAGGTGGTGGGGGTCGCTAAAGACGGTGAGGAAGGGGTGAGACTCGCCAGGCTTAAACGGCCCGACATCGTTACCATGGATATCCATATGCCCAAGATGGATGGGTATGAGGCAACCCGAAGGATTATGGAGGTGTGCCCGGTCCCGATTGTTATTGTAACGTCAAGCTGGCATCCTGAAGATATCAAGAATTCGTTCCGAGCAATAGATGCCGGCGCGCTTGTGGCCCTGGAAAAGCCCCCCGGCCCGGGTCATCCAAGGTCGAAACCATTAGTGGCAAAACTGATTCAGACCATCAAGACCATGTCTGAAGTGAGGGTGGTGAGACGTTTGCCACGACAGAAGAAGCCAGGAGGCGAAGCTGCGGCGGTATCGTCGGCAGCAGGACCGGCAGGTGCACCGCAAAGGGTTGACGTGGTGGCCATCGGCGCCTCAACAGGCGGCCCCCCTGTTCTCAAGGATATCCTTTCAGGACTGGGACAAGGGTTTCCCGTGCCGATACTGATTGTCCAGCATATCGCTGCTGGGTTCCTTGAGGGTATGGTGGAATGGTTGAATAAAGAGAGCGGGCTTTCGGTCACGATCGCCTCAGATGGAGAGCATATCAGGAAGGGAGTCGTCTATTTTGCCCCGGATGGTTCTCACATGGGGATAACAGGGGGCGGAAGGATCGTTCTCAGCGAGGGGCCGCTTGAAAACGGCGTGCGACCTTCTGTGTCGCACCTCTTTCGTTCCGTTACCAAGGCCTATGGAGAAAGGGGATCCGGTGTGCTTCTGACCGGGATGGGGAAGGATGGGGCGCTCGAACTGGCGCGGATGAAAGAGAGAGGGGCGGTCACGGTGGCCCAGGACAAGGAGAGCTGTGTGGTTTACGGCATGCCGGGCGAGGCAATAAAACTGAATGGGGCGGTTCATATCCTTTCACCGGAAAGAATAACGGCGTTTTTGAATTCAATCGGGAAATAGAGAATTAAACCACGAAGAACACGAAGCGCACGAAGGATGGAAGCTGATGACCATTGACCAATGATTACCTTGAAGGAGAAGCGTTATCGAGAGACATATCGACAAAACCCTGAACTCTGAAACCTGATCGTCGCCTGAAGAAGTGTCAACAAAGAGGACCCCAAGATGAAACCCCCTCCCGTTACCTTGGAACTGGATCCAAAAAGGGCAGCCCGGAGAAAGGAAGAGGCTCGGTATCGTCTCAACGTGGTTCAGTTTCCCCTCCTTCGCCTGATCGGATTCGGGCTCATCTCATTTTTTGTACTGGTGCACAATTATTACCTGTACAAGGTCTTTTCATGGGAACAGTTTTCCCTGTTTGTTAGTATCGCCTTCACCTATTCTTTTTTCTCATGGCTCATCCTTTATCTGTTTTTTGGAAAAACCGGCAGATTCGATCTGGGCGTCATGTTCCTCAACCTGGATATTCTGATCTTCGCCGTGGCCGTTTATCTCTCGGGAGGACAGAAAAGTCTTCTCTTCTTTTTGTTTATTGTTCGCGTTGCCGATCAGACGAATACAAATTTCAAGAGAGTCCTCTGGTTCGCCCATGTGTCACCGTTCATCTATGTTGTCTTGCTTTTGTATCTTCACTATGTTGAAGGTCAATCCATAACCCTGTCCAGGGAAATACCGAAAATCTTCGGGCTATACTTCTGCAGCCTGTATATTGCCCTGACGGCGATTGCTGCAGAGCGGCTCAGGAACAGGACGGCGGCTGCCATGCGACTGGCCAGGAAATCGATTCTGAGCCTGAAGGCAACGTCGAGGGAATTGAAGGAGGCAAAAAGCAGGGCCGAGGCCGGCAACATTGCCAAGAGCGAGTTTTTAGCCAATATTAATCACGAGATCCGCACCCCTCTTAACGGGATTATCGGGATGACCAACCTGACCCTGGATACCCGATTGGACAAGGAACAGCGGGAGTATCTGGAGATGGTAAAAAGATCCGCCGACTCCCTCCTTGACATACTCAACAACATCCTCGATTTTTCCAAGGGCGAGACCATGGAGTTATCGATCGAGAGAGATGCCTTTGATCTCAGGTCTGCCTTAAACGATGTGATGGATGGCCTGGCGCTCGATGCGAGCGATAAGGGGCTGGAATTTTTCCTCGACCTGGGACAGGACGTTCCGTCCAACCTGGTGGGGGATCCTGCGCGGTTGCGCCAGATCGTGGAGAACCTGGGTGGAAATGCGATCAAGTTCACGGAAAGGGGCGAGGTATCCATCCGGGTGGCGGTCGAGGAGGAAAAGGATGGGTCCGTTATTCTCCATTTTGAGGTTTCGGATACGGGTGTGGGGATCTCTCCTGACAAAATGGAGAGGATTTTTGAAGGCTTCAGCCAGGCGGACGGCTCTTCTACCAGGAAGTATGGCGGAACCGGGTTGGGACTCGCCCTGTCCAAACAGCTCGTGGATGTTATGGGGGGCCGCATCTGG
>CAZACO010000667.1:0-2893 GCA_964483185.1 uncultured Desulfobacteraceae bacterium | reverse complement strand
CCGATAATAAGTTCCGGCAACTCACGCAACGTCTTTTATGATTCCAGGTCCTTGACGGCCTGAAAGAGCGTGTCAAAAAGCTCCCGGGTATCTTCCTTCTCAAGGCACGAGAACGCCACCCGGAGATCGGTCTTGCCTAAAGAGATGAGCCCGATCCCATATGTATCGAGGAGATGGACCCTGAGCGGTTCTGCTTCGACCGTCTTGAGCCTCAGACACATGAAATATCCTGAATTAAACGGATAGGGCTCCCAGACGTCACGGTATTTCGGATTTGAAAGGACGTTCATCACCTCCTGTGCCCGCTCCTTCATGATCCTGAATTTATCTTCCTTTTCGGCCAAATAGGAATCACCTTTCAAGGACTTGAGAACGATCTCCTGGCTCAGATGGGAGGCATTGGATATGGAACCCCTGACCGCACCCGCCGTTTTCTTTTCCAGGGCCTCATAGACAGGCCTCGCTTCCCCTGCCATGGACGCCCCGTAAGTGATAAAACCAACCCGCAGACCCCACACGTAATTTTCCTTGGTAGCCCCGTCTGCCTTGATGACCAGAAGTCTGGGGTCCTGGCCGATCAGTCTGGTAAAGATCGATTCCTTCAGGGCATCGTCACTGTAGAAGAGTCCGAAATAGGCATCGTCGGTGACGGCCAGCACACGGGTGCCGTCTCCGGCTGCCCTTTTGAGGATATCCGCAATTCCATCAGCCTCCTGGGGTGTGACCGTATAGCCGGTGGGATTGTTGGGAAAGTTGAGGATCACAACAATCTTTTTCCTGGCCTCGGCCTCGGTCCGGACACAGGCCTCGAATCCTTTCAGGTTGAATTTCCCGTTCGTGTCAAAAAGGGGATAGTTCACGATTTGAGCGCCCCTGCGCACGGCAAATATCATATTGTAATTGCCCCACATCATGTCAGGAAGGATGATCGTATCGCCCGGATCCACCCACATGTCAGATACCACGCTGAGGCCATGGGTAATGGCATGAGAGACGATCGGCAGGCTGATCTCTTTTCCGTTCAGGGAAGGGTTCTTTCTGAACAGTTCATCCTGCCAGGCCTGACGGAGAGGCAGGATGCCGAAGGAAGGGGCATAGGTGAGGGCCTCCTCGGGCTGGAGCGCATTCAGCATGGCCATGACCGAGGGGAGGTGCATGGTCCTTCCCTTTTCGGTGGCCATTCCAACGGTGGCGTTGAATTTGTGAGCCTTTTCCTTTGCCTCGGCGCCCTGGGTAAGTATCCCCTTGGGAAAGAAGAGGTTTTTCCCTACCTCGGACAGCGTCTCATAGATATGTTCGTTGCCCGCCCGGATGACCTGGTTCAGCTCTTTTGCAATCGGGTTCATCGGTTCACTCCTCATCTGTCATGATATCGTTGCAGAATGTTCTTTTCTGATTTGATTAGCTGTTAATCCTCAGATTTGTCAAGGAAAATTGTCAGATCGTGTCAGATCCTGTTGGCGGGCTAATTTATCTTGACTTAAAAAGCCATACTCTAATATAAGTATCGGGTTGAATTCAGGGGCTTCGATCCGATTTCAGGAAGCCGGTATTCGCGTTAAAGGCGGGGTTTTCGACCCGTATCAAATATCCAGTATTCGGAAAAGGGGAAATCTATGAGAGAGGTGGTTATTGTCAGTGCGTGCAGGACGGCGGTGGGGGACTTCGCCGGATCGCTCAGCGGGGTTTCTGCCACAGATCTTGGTGCGCTTGTCATCAAGGAGGCCATAAAGAGGGCCGGCATTCAGAACGACGATGTGGATGAGGTGATCATGGGGAGTGTCCTGCCCCATGGGCTGGGACAGAATCCGGCCAGGCAGACCATGGTCCGGGCCGGCCTTCCCTGGGAAGTCGGTGCCATCACCGTAAACAAGGTGTGCGGGTCCGGCCTGAAGGCGGTCATGCTGGCGGCCCAGGCGATCCAGTGCGGCGATGCGGAAGTGATTGTGGCAGGCGGGCAGGAAAACATGAACCTCTGCCCGTACATGCTGGAAAAGGCAAGGACCGGGTATCGCATGAACAATAATAAGCTGATTGACGGAATGGTTCATGACGGCCTCTGGGACCACGTGAATGACTTCCATATGGGGATCAGCGCGGAACTGGTTTCTGAAAAATACGGGGTGAGCAGGGAGGACTCGGACGCCTTTGCCATGCATTCCTACGAAAAGGCCTGGAAGGCGATCGATTCGGGCAAGTTCAGGGATGAAATTGTCCCTGTTGAGATCCCTGTCCGGAAGGGAGATCCCAAGATATTCGATGTGGACGAGATCCCTTTGAAAAAGCCGAAGACCAGTATGGAGGCCTTGGCGAGACTGCGGCCCGCGTTCAAAAAAGATGGTCTGGTGACAGCGGGAAACGCCTCCAAGATCAGTGACGGGGCGTCTGCGCTGGTCGTTATGTCTAAGGAAAAGGCCGAACAACTGGGATGCAAGCCGATGGTCCGCGTCGGGGCACAGGGCGCATCCGGCATCGATATGAGATATGTCCTTGTGGCCCCGATTCTGTCCATACCCAAGGTCCTGGCCAAGGACGGCCTCAAGGTAGCTGATGTGGACCTGCATGAGATCAATGAGGCCTTCAGCACCTCTTCTGTGGCCGTTAACAGGGAACTCGGGATCGATCCTGAAAAGGTCAATGTCCATGGGGGGTCTGTGGCCATCGGTCATCCGATCGGGGCGAGCGGGGCCCGGGTCCTCACGACCCTCATCTATGCCATGAAAGATACGGGGGCCAGGATCGGAGAGGCATCCCTCTGCTTGGGGGGGGGAGAGGCGGTGACGCTGGTAATTTACAATGAGGAATAACAAAATAATTTCACAATTCCGGCATATCCGGGTTAGGAGATAGAACGATGAAAAATGTGGTGATTGTTTCTGGGGTAAGGACGCCC
>CAZACO010000666.1:0-2906 GCA_964483185.1 uncultured Desulfobacteraceae bacterium | reverse complement strand
GCACAATCTCGATGCCCGCTCCTGCAGACCCGGAGGAGGGATCGGGTTCAGGTCCGGACATTCGTGTCCATAACAACCATACAGGGACTATGCAGCAGGCAGTCTTACAAAAAAAGTCGTGCCCTGCCCCTTCTCGGTTTCAAACGAAATACTGCCTCCTAATTTCCTGATGATATTCCGGCAGATCGGAAGGCCCAGGCCCGTCCCTTTGCCAGTTGGTTTGGTAGTGAAAAAGAGATTAAACATCTTATCCTGATCTTCCTCGGAAATGCCGGTGCCGGTGTCCGAGATCCGGATTTCCATCATGGAACCATCTCTCGCGGTTTCAAGCTCGATTCGGCCTCCCTTTCCCTCCTTTTCTTTCAGCGCATAGACAGCGTTTGAAATGAGATTGACCAGCACCTGCTCAAGCATCTGCTTGTCCGAATCCATCAGGAGGGGACCTTCCATCAGATTGAACACCACGTCGATCTCTTCGAATTTCAGCTCAGGGTTCAAAAATGCCACTGTTTCCTTCAGGAGTTTATGAATGTCCAGGGATGATCTGGCGGGTTCCGAATCCCTCACATAACTTAACAGTTGCTGGGTGATCTTCCTGCAACGTTTAACCTGTTTAATAATGTGTTGGACCGCCGTCTCTAGTTCTTCACGATCTTCCTGGCCTAAGCCCTTGGCATCGGCCACCACAACTTCTATCCACCCGGAAATTTCGCCAATGACGGCGATTGGATTGTTAATCTCATGGGTAATACCGGATGCGGTCCGGCCGATTTCCGCCAGTCTGTCAATGCGTATCAGGTCTTCATGAAGTTTCTTCCACAGGGTAATATTACTACAGATCCCTACTGTCCCGGCAAATTGTCCGTCGGCATCGGCAAGAGAAATAAGAGAGACGTCGAAATAGATGGTGTGCCCATCCCTATGCTGAAGGGGAAACTCCGAACGACCCGCACTCCCCTCCTTCCGGGAAATGGCCGCCAGTTTCTCAAATTCTAAAGGGTCATCAAACAGGTCCTTCACATGGCGGCCCACCATTTGCTCCATGGTATAGCCTAACGCCTTTTCGCCCCCCTTGCTGAATAAGACCAAAATACCGTCCACATCGGTGGCAAAAATCATCTCATCGGAGTTTTCTAAAATGCAGTTCAGGAATCTCCTGATGTCGAGGAGTTCTTTTTTGTGCCTGGAGAGCTCTTCCGAGGCTCTTGTCAATTGGTCTTGGCGGGACTCACTCGATTCCATAGATTTTTCGCAATTTGTTCATAGCCTTTTTTATCCCTCTTGCGCCCATTCCGGCCCGGTAAATATCATCCACCTCCTGGCGAAATTTGGCTTGCTGCAATTCGACCTTTTTTCCGTAGGCCTCTCTAATGGTCTCTACAAGGTTGTCGTACTCAATCGGCTTGAGGAGGTATTTAAAGGCATCCTGCCGACCACTTTCTAAGGCAGTATCAATTGCTCCATGCCCTGTAAGCACGATACTCTGTAGGAACGGCTGGATCTTCTTCAGTTTCTGCTGTGTCTCAACACCATCTATCCCCGGCATCTTAAGATCCACCACTGCCACATCGAAATCGTCATTGACAGCTACTTCCAAAGCCTCCTCACCTGAAAAAGTGGCTTTCACTGTAAAACCTTCTCGCAGAAGGCGTTTTGAAAGGTATTCAATGAGGGTTTCCTCATCATCAATCAGCAGCACTCTTATCTCGGGTTTGTCGTTCATGGTTGGCTCCTTGGACTTGGGTAAGATTGAAAAGACAGGTTTGGAAAAAAGACGGATTACTTCATCCTTTTTATACGCGCCCGGTCCATTTTTGTCAACCTTTTTCTGTTGACAGCCGTTCTCGCCGGGCCTCTGAGCGCCGCTCCCAGTGAATCCCCCTTGCAAAAACCATCGGCATGCGATAGAAGGCTGGATACGGGATGCTGGTTTCTGGATACTGGATATCCCGGTTTAACTCACGTCTTAAGCCTTCAGCTATGCTGATGGTCCCGGCTTTGCTAAGCGGGTAAGTGAGAGAGTGTTTTTCACCGCCCGCTTCGCTAAAGACGCGAAGAGCGCAAAGAGAAAATGATGTTTCCATTGCCGTTGACCCCAGAGAAATAAGCTCCGCATTTCACGGGGCAGGGAGGACGGCAATGGAAAACTACTCAGCTGCGCTTGAATTCGGGAGTGAAAGGGTCATATGATGCATTGATATCTCCAGTTCAACTGCAAATGAGAGGGTTGCCCAATAAAGGCCGTTTGTTTTATCAAAGACCCTTTAAGGGTCACCATTCAAGCCACCCTTTTTAGGGGTGGTGGTTGACTTTAGTTCACTTTAGGCACTTCTAATGTAGTTGCCTAGCCTTCTGTTCCCTTGCCTTTTTCAGCAGATCCTGCCTCCTGGCTTCCGCATCCTCGGAAATGAAAGGCTGATCGTCGGTCATGAATTTTTCCATCCACTCCCGGCTATCGGACCATGTGTAGGGGAGATCGACGATGATCCCCGGCCTATCGGCATCTTCCAGCAGCTTCAGCCCTGCACGCAGGACGCTGCGCTGGTTTTCCGGGTCGTGGGGCCGGCCCGCCGGGTTGCCCAGGGGATAATTGAGAAAGACCTGCCTCGGGTTGCCGGCGCTGGCAGCGATATCCCGCGCATTGGTATAGGTGACCGTGGAGATGCCTCCTGCTTCCAAGACACGGGCAACCAGACTCACGGTCTGGTGACAGACGGGTCAGACAGGCGTCAGCAGGGCCACATCCACGTTGTCTTCCCGGCACTGCCGGAGAATTTCCGGCCCGTCCACTTCGGTGGTCTTGCGGTGGCTGTAATTGGGCAGGGCCCGATAGTAGTTTCTGCTCAGGCCTCCGAATACCCCTTCCTTGAGAAACTCCTGCATCCGCGTGATGGGGAAATAGGCAT
>CAZACO010000665.1:0-2912 GCA_964483185.1 uncultured Desulfobacteraceae bacterium | reverse complement strand
ATCCATAAAACTTCTACATTCTTTTGGAGCCCTATGAGAGCCATAAATCATCCTTTTCTGTGTAAGCTTTCCAAGTTTCATTATATTAGGATAATTTCATGCATGTATTAGGTGCTTACTTGAATAATCATAAGAAAATCCTAATTGCATTGCTGGCGGTGGTAATGCTAGGGATAGGAATTCCCTCAGTTGCCGCGCAGAGTAATAGTTTACAGTATAGTCACTCCAACGGAATCGTGACTCTATCTACAGATAGTATAGAGATCAGGATTACGGGAGTTAATCAATCTCCACACTTCCACTGGTGGGACCCGAACAATGAGTCAGTCGACTACCATATGCGATTCATCAGTATGTTCGAAATCAATGATACCGACGATGATGGTGTATTTACACGACATGTTGATTCCGTAATTGGAGCGCGGTTCATGCTTCCATCAGCTGGTTGGGAGTTCAGTGGTTTTCTGAATGAAACTGAAGATGGAGAACTGACTGCTGTTCACTTCAACTTCACAACAACTGCGGAATACAATCCTCGACCAGGAGGCTCAACGGGCAACTACAGCCATCTGCCTGAAAAAGCTGAGTTCGATGTCATGGTCCAGATCCGTGTTCATATGGATATGGCCAATCCAAGCGAGGTCAAGTTTGATGTTATCGTTGATGGATGGGATTGGACTTACGATGACTCAAGCCTAGTACTTCAATTCACTATTGTCGAGAGCAATCATGGTCAAGGTCAGCCAGAAGTACACCCCAGAGGATTCCAACGTGATGGAACCAAGTTCAACTTCAGTAGGGGTTTTATGGACTACGAAGAATCAGCATTTGCCGCTCAGAATTCACTTGAAGTGAAGGCTAGTTATGGCGAGGGCGTGGGTCTTGAAGCAGGTGAATCCGTATATCTCACCTTCGAGCACTTTGGTGACGAAACCCTTGTGTACGACCCAATTCTTGGTATTGCATCAGATTCCAGTGTACCAATTCTTGATGATAGCACAACATTACTCATCATCGGTGGTGTAGCAGTCGTTGCACTAGTAGCGATTGTGCTCAAGTTCAAGAAATAGAATAGTACGGAGGCGTTTTTCGCCTCCTTCCTCCTTTTTTGTGTCAATCCCCAGTTGGCTTGACTGTTACGTTCGCAATCATCATTATTGCAGTTCTTAGTGGAGCTCTGGTTCTATGTTCAACACCTCTGGGCACCGTGAATCCCTGCTTCGGAACTAGTTCGATTGTGGCATCTCTAAGATCAATTAAGAGTCTACCATCGATAACGTAGAAGAACTCATCCTCATCATTGTGTTTGTGCCAGTGAAACTCTCCTTGAATTACCCCAAGGCGAACTACGCTATTATTGACTTGAACAAGAGTGCGATTCTGCCATTTCTCAGTGGAATTCTTGATAACCTCTGAAAAATCAATGATTTGAAGGGCATCAAACTCGACATCTGTCCTAATTGAGTATCTTGACTTAAAATCCATCATTATTCCCTTCTATGACAGAGTCCATTGGAACGTCAATAGTGATAACTAATGCGATTCATCAATATTTGTTCGAGTGATTTTATAGACAACTTGATGCGTGTGATCGGGACAGCCAACTGTCATGCTATCATCTTCACCCATCCAGGAAAATCTTCCTCCAGATTGCATTACCAATAACCATGGATAAAGAATGTGGAATGAGCTGGGGCACATCTTTCCTCTGTCTTCGGGATAATTGTAAACTTGTCCAATCTGTTGGCCCATGGAACACTTTCCTTCATTCTGAATATCGATGACTTCTATCTTGATCTTCACAGGCATGATTCTCTCATCCAGGTTCTCAATCTAAGTCTCCCTCATTAATAGAGTAATCTGACAACGCACTTCAGGTCATGCATCCCAGCGGTCGATTCCAAAGACCAACAAGAAAGCAATATTAGCGATTTCCGAGGGGCTTCACTATCCCCCAATGGTGATGCGTAAGCAAGGACCAAATGGGGATTAAATGTCAGGACCAAGGAGTACAGGACATACCATGAATCCATCTGAGAGTGGGGGAGGAGATTCACTTGCAGTATGGTGTCCACTCATACCTATGAATAAACTCAAGACAATGGTTCACCACATGGTGGCTCTCGAACAAGTCAATGCACGTTATGATGATTGGCGAGCATCAATGAGAGGTAAGAAGATTGTTGGCGTTCATGTTGGAGTACTACTCGATAGAGTGCGAATCCTTCTCATGGGAATAGGAATCGCATGTGCTGCGAATAGAAATCTTGCTGATACTCTACAAGGCATCATTTCGGACTGTTTGAGAAAGAGCTGTCTTGATGCTCTTGATAAGGTGAAGGATGGAAAAGCTACAGATGTAGTAGCAGTGATTCAAAAATTTCTGGAAAACCTGAGGTTCACACGCGATATTTTTCCCGAGGAGGAAATCGACAAGGCAGCCATAGCCGTAGGAATTAACATGAATCAGGCTACTCGCGACCTGGCCATGAACCTATCAGCAACTATTCTAAAAGCAATATACCTGCAGCTCCTAAGTCCCGATCCATGGCAATCAACAGAAGGTTGCTAGGATAGATTACACTCTTCCTACTACTGAATTCTCTAGGCGAAACTTTGCTTCTGATATCTTGGTGACATTCCAGTCAGAAAGGTAGAGGTGCACCGTCAATTCATTCCTAGAGGAATCAAGCTCTATGAAACTTGCCTCAGATTTGCCGCCCCCACCTCCAGTTGCCCCTGAGATAGTACCAGGATTAAGAAACAGCTTGTCGTTATACAAATCAATCGCTGCCTTATGTGTGTGGCCATGGATTGTTACATGAGCCCCGATATTATTCGCCACTTCCCATAGCTGGTGAATATCCCCACGAGGACGAATCTGTGTACCGTGAAGAAGAAGAACATCAAAT
>CAZACO010000664.1:0-2916 GCA_964483185.1 uncultured Desulfobacteraceae bacterium | reverse complement strand
TTGAGCCTCGGACTGATCATCTGCGCTCTTCCACGGCCGTCTGTCTGCCCTTTCATGTCTACGATTTCCACGTCCGGCAGCGGTCGGTTTTCCACCCGCTCCGGCATCCTGAGCAGGTGGTATCTCCCGGTAATGCTGTTCTGAAATGACTGGACAGAAGGGGTGCCGGAGCCGAGGATCACCAGGGCGTTTTCCATCTTCGCCCGCACAACGGCGGCATCTCTGGCCTGGTAGTGGGGCCCGCCCCGTCTCTCCTCCTGGACATACGCGGAATCATGCTCCTCATCCACGATGATCAACCCCAGTTCAGCGAGGGGGGCGAACAGGGCAGAGCGGGCACCGATCACCAGGTCCACCTCTCCTCTGATCATCCGCATCCACTGGTAATACCGCTCTTTATGGGTGAGCCCGCTGTGATAGACCGCGATCCGGTCCCCGAGTCTGGACCGGAACAGGCCTTCCAGATACCCGGCCAGGGATATTTCTGGAGCCATCAGTATGGCCTGTCGCCCCAGTGTTATGACATATTCCACTGCCCGGTAATAGACCTCTGTCTTGCCGCTGCCCGTTACCCCGTAGAGGAGGCAGGAAGAAAATGTGCCTGTGTCGATGGCCTCCCTGACCCGATTCAACGCGTGTCGCTGGTGGGTATGGAGCGCACGAGGCGGGGCCGGCGGCGGAATAGCACCGCCCCCCGGATTGCCGTGCACCGGAATGCGTTGGATTTCAAGGACCCCCTTCTTGACCCATTTATCTGCAAGATAAGCGCCGTTTTTGAATCTGGCTTTCAACTCAGTCAAAAGGACGGCGCCGGCATTAAAGACCGCTGTCAGAAATTCCTCTTCGTTTCCGGCCTTTGATCCGCTCTCCCTTCCTGCAAGCGCCGTCTTGAGATCAAGATCCTTTCTCGGCCGGATGAACTTCAGTTGATAAGGGTTTGTGATCCCCCCTTTCCGGACCCGGCTTTCGATGCGTATCCACCCCTTTTCCTGAAGCGGATAGATCTTCTTGAGGGGCCAGGGGAGCCGCTTATCCGGATGGTCCCCTATCCAGGAAAGGATCTCGGAAACCTCGGAATGAAAGAGACGCCTGTTCAGCACAGCTGCCCCCGTTTTTGTCAGGCTTGCAGCCTTGAAATGCGCTTCAGGCAGCGCAGAGCGGATGACCATGCCTATCGGGTGGACGTAGTAATCGGCTATCCATTCAAAAAAGGGGACCATCTGTTTAAGGAAAACAGGCTCTATGTCCAGGATGTCGATCGTCTCCTTCAGTTCCTGGTGGGGCAATTGAGGGAGTGTCTCCAGGACATAGCCGGTGACCGTTCGACGGTTGAACGGGACCAGGACCCGGCAACCCACCTCTGCTGCCGGCCCAAGGCCCTCAGGGACCTCGTACAGAAACGTCCCTTTTACCGGAACGGCCAGGGCCACTCTGAGGCACGAAATAGGGTCTGGATCCGGTTTGCGACCGGAACCATCAGCCTTGTTCATGACGCATTTCTTTCACCCGGCGGATGATGTGCCGGGCTGCTGCTTCGATCTGTTCCAGGGTGGTGCTTCTCCCTAAGGTCAACCTGATGGCCCCCATCCCCACTTCCGGTGGAACGGACATGGCCGAAAGCACATGAGATAGCGTGACAGTTCGATCATGGCATGCAGCCCCTGTGGAGGCCATGAGAGAAGGGATGGCATCAAGGATTTTCCCTCCCTCCAGACCGGGAACCGAGACATTCAGGGTATTGGGAAGCCGCTCTTTGGGATGGCCGTTGAGTACCAGCCCGTCGATCTCGCCAAACAAAAGGTCCTCTAGACGGTCTCTCAAGAGACCGATCCGCTCGGCATCGCTTTGAAGCCTCTCCGCGGCGACCCTGCATGCGGCCCCGAGTCCGGCCGCCAGGAGAACATTCTCCGTACCTGCACGTCTTCCATATTCCTGCCCGGCCCCATGAATGAGGGGCGTCAATGACAGACCGTTCCGGATGTAGAGTGCCCCGACCCCCTTGGGACCATAGAGCTTGTGGCCGGCCACGGTCAAAAAATCCACGCCAAGGTCTTTGACATCCACAGGGATCTTTCCCACGGCCTGGGCTGCATCCGTGTGAAAGAGGACCCGATGATCCCTTGCGATTTCCGATAGCTCTCGTATCGGCTGGAGCGTGCCGGTTTCGTTATTGGCGAGCATCAACGTGATCAGGACCGTCTGGGATGATATGGCCTTTCTCATGTCATCCGGGTCCACCTGGCCCAGCCGGTTCACAGGGAGTATGGTCAGCCTGACGCCTGATTCCGCTAAAAACAGGGCCGGATTCAGGATGGCAGGGTGCTCTATGGCCGAGGTAATGATATGGCATTTCTGTGGATGTGTTAAGTCGACCACCCCTTTGAGGACCATATTGTTGGACTCGCTTCCGCCGGACGTGAAGACGATCTCCCGGGGTTCGCAACCGAGCAGACCGGCCACCTCTTTCCTTGCGCGGTCCATCGCCTCCCGCGCCCTTGTGCCTAAGGGATAACCGCTGGACGGGTTGCCGAATTCTTGGTTCAGGAAGGGCATCATCGCCCCTATGGCCTCCGGATCGATCGGGGTTGTGGCGTTGTGATCCAGGTACACGGGCAGTTCCATGTTGTTATCATTCATTTTTTCACCTTTCTTTGGTTGGGGTAAGACGTAAGGCGCAAGAGACCAGAGGTCAGAAGTCGGGTATCAGATGTCAGAAAACACCGGACTCCCTCATCCGTCCCAAGCACCCGGTCATCCAGGATCGAGTATCCAGTATCCCCGCTCAAAGGGCGGGATCTTCGCTACGCTCCGACCAGCATCCAGCATCCCGTTCCCGTTTTCCACGCGCCCTATCTTTGTAGGACATATTTTGTCGATTGACAACAAATACCATATAATGATACACGTCAAACCGAA
>CAZACO010000663.1:0-2918 GCA_964483185.1 uncultured Desulfobacteraceae bacterium | reverse complement strand
CAAATTTGCGGATTAAAGGATTGCAAATGTGGCTAATCATTTAAAAACCTTATTGATTCAGGTAGCATGTTTTACAATAACTGAATCGTCCCGGAAGCCGAGATCCTGCTCTGTACCGTGCCGGTATTTGTAGGTACTCAGTATCGATTTTACATCATAGCCACTCAGTTGATTTCCGTTCAATACATTTTTGGCGACGTTTCTCGTGGGTACTGGTGGAAATAGCCACCGCCTGATATCTGGATCCGTGAAGAACTACCGCTGTTTCATAAGCCTTATCGTACGCACCAAGACATTTCACGGTCCGGTTCGTATGTCCGATGATCCCCAATTCGTCCCAATCATTATCTATGGGGTGAGGAAAGTGGGCATTAGCCCAAGTGGTTGACGCACTCTGAAACCAGTCTACCTTTTTCCATGTAACTTACTGAATCGGGCATTTTATGTATTTTGGTTTCTGTTAGACGGTATTTGAAAGAGATATTATTATCGCAGAATCTACATAGGTATTGATCACGGCAGAAAATATAAACTTCAGGAGAGGCTCGATGGATAGGAGCAATAAGTTAGGGAACGGTCCATGTGAACCCACCGTTACCCGGTTATCTTGTGACGAGGCCTTTTTCAACGGCATAAGCGGTTAGCGCTGACGCTGTGTGAAGGTCCAGCTTTTGCATAATATTGGCCCTGTGTTTTTCCACTGTTTTTACGCTGATGCACAAGTAATCTCCGATCTCTTTATTTTTGTACCCCTCCCCTACCAGTTTAAGAACTTCTCTCTCTCTTTGGGTGAGCGTATCCCAAGATGACTTTTCTTTCACGGTCTTTCGCCCCTCAAGATATCCTTCCAGCACCTTGTCGGAGATCTCGGGACTGATAAATCGCTTTCCTGACAAAACCGCTCGTATGCCCATCAAGAGTTCATCGTAGGATGACGATTTTAGGCAATAACCTTCAGCACCCGAGTGAAATACTTCGAGAACATATTCTTCGGTCTTGAACATGGTCAAAACCAGGATTTTGATATCAGGGTACCTCCTTTTAAGATCCTTAATTACCGAAATGCCATCCATCTTTGGCATGCTGAGATCCAAGAGGACAAGATCAGGATTGGTCGTTGCAATACCATGGATGGCATCCGCTCCGTCCTCCGCCTCGCCGATCACTTCGAAGTCACCAGTGGCATCTAATAAGGACCGCAGTCCCTGTCTGAGTACGGCATGGTCTTCAGCAATAAAGACGCGGTTTTTCTTTTTCATTTTAAAAACTCCTGAGTGATGTAATGATTTCCAATCAAAGTGTAATCAAACATACATTCTCGACCTATATACCATATGGGCATTTTGGAGTAAAGTCAAAGTGAATAGAGACCGGTTCTATCATGAACCCGGAGCGCTTTTTAGCTGGATATCCTTCTTGGGATGAAATTTTCTTACTTTTCCGTGTGCGGCAAGGTTAAAATTAAAGGATTTAGTGATGCTCAACGGGAATACCGCGCAATTGGGTTGAAAATACAGGATCAACCTTATTTTCATTAGAAGC
Source organism: uncultured Desulfobacteraceae bacterium (assembly GCA_964483185.1). Taxonomy (GTDB): domain Bacteria; phylum Desulfobacterota; class DSM-4660; order Desulfatiglandales; family Desulfatiglandaceae; genus CAZACO01. The sequence continues at coordinate 1,376 of CAZACO010000663.1, read as the reverse complement.
GCCTTCGGGCTACAATGTCATCCAGAAGCCACGGAAAAATTCATAAATAGCACACCTCAAAACGGAAAGGAGATCAATCGATGAAAGCAGGCATTATTTTCACAGGCACTGGACCTATTCTTATCCTCACTTCTTATAACTCTTTGGATGATTCGAAACTGCTGGCAAAATTGAAGGCAAAGGGAATCTCAAAGTGCATTATCTCGGAGATCCCCGTAGACAAGGCGAAGACCCTTTACGGAAACCACTTCAACGTAATTATGGGCGACCTCAAACAGACGGATGACCTGAGAGTTCTGGATTACAACGGGTACAATGTCTTTCATAACTTTACGTTCTCTGAAATGGGGAAACCGATTTACTATGAATCAGGTGGAGTATCGGAAAAGCCATGAGCATCGCGTGGAGAAGTATAATGGCCGATCTGACCCGCACATTCATAATGTCATCCACCTGCCTCGATCTCCCCCGTGGTCGGGCGCCCATCACGCATCGACATCCGATGTCGGGCCTCAAAGCTTATTTCATGCTGCTTTGCCGAAAGGACACGGTTAAGGGACGGATCGAAGATTATGGTTAAAGGTCACTGCCAATCCCCGGGGGATCTATAACTTCCCGGTTACAAACACGGGCAATGGATCGGCAAGGTCAGACAGGTTCGTCACGGTCAAGTTTATGGCACCGCCCGAAAGGGTGGATAATCTGCGCGACGGGTCTTCCGGAAACGGAATTTCGCTTGTTGTGAGCCAACTGACAGTAGATGATAAATCCGTCCTTGCTGGTTCTTTTTGTGACGGCAGGTACATGTTTGCAGAGGCAGGAAAGGAGCTTTTGTGACCTACAAGTTTTGAGCGGGAGTTAGAGAAGGCTTTGGATCACCGCCACCACGAGCAAGGCCGGGGGGTAATAACTGGCCCTATTGAACAGGTTTATCGCTTCAAGACGGTCTTTCGTCTTGTATAGTCGGTAAGCAGGGACAATGAGCAAGAAAGTGCCGATAATAAGGCAGGCCATGAGGTAGGGCCATTGTAGTCTGAAACGTGTCATCCACATAAGCACCACATTCATTGCCAGGGACGTGAGGAGACAACCCATAACGAATGCCGCGGAAAGATCCGGTCCGAATCGAACAAGGATGGTCTTGGCCTGAAGACGTTTATCGCCCTCCAAGTCCTCCCAATCATTGGGAATGTTCTGGCCTCCAATTTCCCAGAAAAATAGCCACAGGAAAAGGACCAGCAGAAAGCCGAAGGAGGGCTGAGGGTCAACCGCAAACACTGCGGCTATAGGGCCGGAAGTCTTGACGCCTCCGCTGACAATACTTCGCGTCCAGCTGAGTCTCCACATCAGGCAATAGATGATCTCCAGGACGCAGC
>CAZACO010000662.1:0-2918 GCA_964483185.1 uncultured Desulfobacteraceae bacterium | reverse complement strand
TTTTCCCTAATACAATCCCGAATCTGCAGATCACAACCCTTGCCCCAAAGGCCTCGGCCCGGCCCGCTGCCGCCTCCCACTCACGGGTCACTGAGGCCAGAAAATCGTCTCCAGCCGTACTCTCTTCGTCCAATGCCTCGTCCCCGCGGAAACCATAATACCCGACAGCAGACGTGCTGAGCAGGGTCGTTTCCTTTTCCACGCCGCCAGACAGGGCCTCCACCAGGTTTGTCGTTGTCAGGACCCGGCTATCCCGGATGACCTCCTTGGCCTTTCGATCCCACTTTCTGAAGATGGAAGCACCGGCCAGATTGACGATGGTGTCATGCAGCGGCACACTCCGTTGCCAAGCCCCCGGCCGCGTGGGATCTCCCTCCAGGTAAGATATGCCCTGTAACCCCGCCTGAGCGGGGTTCAAAGTCGTTTTCCGCGTCAAAACGGTTACGTGATGACCTTGCTCGATCAAATGGCCCGTCAGGGTCGTCCCCACAAACCCGGTGCCACCGGTCATGAAAATCTTCATCGTTATCCCCTCGTTATCCTTTCAGGAAGTGACCTCTCAAAAGATTTCTAATTTCTCCCTCAGACGCCTTGGACGCAGGTATCATGTGCCCGCACAAGGGAGGTCATCCTCTCCAGCATTTCTTTCGCCCTTGGATCGATTCTCCCATTCGTTGCTTTCCACTTCTCATGTAACTTATCGAAAGTCCCGGGTATGTGAAGGCTGCAGCCCGAATTTACTGAGAAGATGCCTTAATTATAGCATAACCGCTCGGCTGAATAAAGCAGATGGAGGTAACCCCGAACCCTATCATCTTGCATTGCCCATACCGCCTGAATCTGGTAAGGTGGTCTCCCTGCTCGAAACGATCCAGGGATATCAGTGACGGAAGGGGGATCCGAAGCCGGCATGGCAGAACGGATCAGATTGGGCGTCAGCCAATGCCTTTTAGGCGAAAACGTCCGCTATGACGGGGGCCACACGCTGGATCATTTTATCCGAGACACCCTGGGACAATATGTGGATTTCGTGCCGGTCTGTCCGGAAGCGGAATGCGGCCTGGGGATCCCCAGGGAACCGATGCGCCTGGAAGGCGACCCGGGAACTCCCCGGTTGCTCACCATCCGCACCCGACAGGATCTCACAGACCGGATGATCCGATGGGCCTGTCAGCGGGTCCGCCAGCTGGAGCAAGAGGACCTGTGCGGCTTTATTTTCAAGAGCAAGTCACCGTCCAGCGGCATGGAGAGGGTCAAGGTGTACAATCAAAAAGGCATGCCCATCAAACAGGGCGTCGGCCTCTTTGCCCGAACCTTCATGGCGCATTTCCCGCTGCTCCCTGTGGAGGATGAGGGGAGGCTCCACGATCCCCGGCTTCGGGAGAATTTCATCGAGAGCATCTTTGTCCTCAAACGCTGGCGTGAGACCCTGCCGGGGAAGAGAACCATAGGCAGTCTGGTCGCATTCCACACCCGCAACAAGCTCCTCCTCCTCTCCCACAGCCAGAAGCATTACCGGAGCATGGGAAAGCTGGTCGCCCAGGGAAAGGGCCGACCGATCGGGGAACGCTACAATAATTACGAGGTTCAGCTCCTGGAGGCCCTCAGGCTGAAGGCGACCGTCAAAAAGCATGTCAACGTGCTCCAGCACATGATGGGGTATTTCAAAAAACTGCTCTCTTCAGATGAAAAACAGGAACTCCTTGAGATCATCTCCGACTATCATCAGGGTCTCACCCCCCTCATCGTGCCGATCACGCTTTTCAACCACTATGTCCGCAAGTATCAGGAGCCCTATCTGAGCCAACAGACCTATCTGAATCCCCATCCCACGGCCCTCAAGTTGCGAAATCATGTGTGACAATGGCGTGGGGCGCGATGGTCGTTTGGAAATGCAAAAGAGGAGGTGGAACGTATGAGATTCGCCAGACTTGAACTCCTTGCGTTGGCCATTATTTGCCTTTGCTCGACCACATTCGGTAGTCGAGTTTATGCTGATGACAAGATAATTGTCCTTGCCCATGAGACTTCCTGGGCTCCTCACTACGGAAAAGATCTGGAAGAGGGGGGCTATACCGTAGAAATTATAAGGAAAGCCCTCAAACGAGTCGGCTATACGTTGGAGACCGTATGGCTGCCCTGGAAGAGGGCACAAGTTGAAGCCGCAAGAGGGGATTACGATGGTCTTGGGGCTTCCTACTATACTGAAGAAAGGGCAACCAAATTTGCCTTTTCAGACCCTATAGCAGCCACAGAAGTGGTTTTCTTTAAGAGGGCCGAAGATGATATCAAATATTCTAAGCTGGAAGATCTGAAACCATACAAGATAGGGACCGGGTTTGAGTACGGCTATCCCGAGAAATTTGTAAAGGCCGACTATCTGAAAAAGATTGAAGCGTATGAGCTTAAAACAAACATCACAAGGTTATTGAATAAACGAATTGATCTGATAATCGGATCTCGAAATGCCATCCTTTTTTACTTAAAGCAGGAATATCCTGACAGGATAAATTCTCTGAAAATATTAGGTGATCCCTTGGAAACACTGTCACTCTACGTTCTTTTTTCAAAAAACAGGCCGGATTACAAACAAAAGATCGAGGATTTTAATCGTGGGCTAAAAATGATCAAGGAAGATGGGACTTACCAAAAGATTATGAAAAAACATGGTCTAGATTCGGGCTGACTTCGCTCTCCCTGCTGAAATCATTTTTTGAGCACTGCGTAAACATTTGGGGCGTTCATTTTTCAATAGCCGGAACTGAAACATTAGTGGATTTGGAACACGGGTAACCAGGACTTACTGAAACTAAACCCCAACGCGACCAAAAGTCGAGGATGCCGCTCGTAAGATCCCGCCCACGGGGAGATATTAGGCGTCGAGGGTGAAGCTGCCCCGGGCGGGGCCGTCGAACCCT
>CAZACO010000661.1:0-2921 GCA_964483185.1 uncultured Desulfobacteraceae bacterium | reverse complement strand
ATCCCTGTTTGCTCGCCGAATGGTCAGATGGAATATCTCCGCAGCCTGCGGTGCAAGTGTGGTGAGCCGTTTGACCTCAGCTGTTTAGAATTTTTGTCTGTAATCCCGCCTCGCGGGCCAAAAAGCGAAGATGTCTTGTGGTCGAAGATCCCATCTTTAGCGGGACTAACCCATTTGATTCATTTCAGATGGAGGTTTTCCCGCCGCAGCGGGATCAGGTTTCGGGTGTCCCCGCCCGGGCGGGGTTGTTGGCTGAAACCTGAATCCCGCTTAAGCGGGACCACCAATTTGGTTGCAGCCGTTAGGCCACCTTGGGAAACAATCATGTAACTCTCAACAGATCCGGGAACCCCGCCCGTTCCATACCCAAAGCCGGAGTTTTTGAGAGCACCATTAACAGGTTGAGACGTCCCGGGTTCTACACCCATCTGAATTTAAAAACGCCTGAAAAAAATGACACAGAGAAAAAACAACTCCGGCCGTAAAGCCAATGCCAAAAATCAACCGGACAGACCGGCACATCCTCTGAAGAAAGAGATCGTGGGGCTTGTCTTACTGCTGATGGCCATCATTTTCGCTGGGAGTCTCCTGTCATATCATCCAGGGGACCGGCTCTTCTGGAATGTAACCGGGCCTGTAGGCAAGGCCCACAACCTGTTCGGGGCCGTAGGTTCTCATCTGGCCGGAGTCCTGTTTGACCTTCTCGGGTTCTCGTCCTTCTGGCTGCCGGTCACACTCCTTGCCATCGCTTTTATCGCGTTCCGGGGTCGAGCCCTCGCCTCCCCCCTCATGAGCGTCATTGCCATACTCGTCCTGCTTGCCTCTTTTTCAGCAATTCTGGATCTCCAGTTTCCAGGTGAAGTGATTTTTCGTAGGGGAAGGATGACGGCCGGCGGGCTGGTGGGGCTCCATCTGGCCGGATGGGCTGAGGACGTCCTGAATCATTTCGGGGCCTATCTCTTTCTCGTGACCGTCTTTCTTGTTTCGCTCATGCTGGTCACCCATCTCTCCTTAGGGCGGATTTTTTCAAGGCTGGGGTGGTGGATCCTCGGCATGCTGAGACGATTCAGGGATATGGTGACCAAGATAAAGGAGCGGAGAAAACGGACCCGGAAGACCAAGGTGGCGCACCACAAGATCAAATCAAGGCCGAAGGTCACTATTGTCAACCGGGTACCGGCAGTGGACACATCTCCGCAGCAGGAACAGTTCCCTTTTATGAATGTTGCTGGCGAATTTAAACTTCCGTCTTTGGACCTGTTGAAAGACGCCCCGGAGCAGAAGAATATCAAGGTCCAGAGGGAAAGTCTCGAAATGAATGCCCGCCGTCTTGAAAGGAAACTTTCAGACTTCGGGGTCGAAGGAGAGGTTGTTGAAATTCTGCCCGGACCGGTCATTACCATGTACGAATACAAACCGGCCCCTGGAGTCAAGATCAGCAAGGTGGCGAACCTTTCGGACGACCTGGCCTTGACCCTCAGGGCCCAGAGCATCCGGATCGTTGCGCCCATACCGGGGAAGGCCGCCATCGGCATCGAAATCCCCAACAACCAGCGCGAAGGGGTCTATCTGAAAGAGATCCTTTCCAGCGCCACTTACAAAAATTCCAAACACAAACTCCCGATCGCTTTAGGCAAGGACATCACGGGGACCGCCGTAGTTGCAGATCTGACAAAAATGCCACATCTCCTGGTAGCCGGGGCCACTGGAACCGGAAAGAGCGTTTCGATCAATACCATGATCCAGAGTCTTCTGTTCAAGGTCTCCCCGGAGATGGTCAGATTCCTCATGGTCGATCCCAAACGGATTGAGCTTTCCACCTATCACGACATTCCTCACCTCCTCCACCCGGTCGTCACCCAGCCGAAGGATGCGACCAAGGCCCTTCGATGGGCGGTTGAGGAGATGGAGAGGCGCTATATGCTGTTGTCTGACAGGGGAGTGAGAAATATTGAAACCTACAACCGGAAGACCGTGGGAGCGACGAAAACCACACCGGAGGACACCTCAAGGGGGGTCGACAAGACACTCCCCTATATCATCGTTATTATCGATGAACTGGCCGACCTGATGATGGTATCATCCAAAGAGGTGGAAGAGGCCATCACGCGACTGGCCCAGATGGCCCGCGCGGCAGGTATCCATCTGATTATCGCCACACAACGCCCCTCGGTCAATGTCCTGACAGGGATTATAAAGGCCAACTTCCCGACACGGCTCTCTTTTCAGGTCTCCTCCAAGGTGGACTCCAGGACTATTTTGGATACCAACGGCGCGGAACATCTCTTAGGAGACGGGGACATGCTCTTCATGCCGCCCGGGGTAGGCCGCATCATGAGAATTCACGGGGCCTATGTCTCTGAAGAGGAAGTAAAGGCCGTTACCGATTTTCTGCGAAAGCAGAAAAAGCCAGATTATGATTCCACGATCCTTACACACATTGCCAGCGATGAAGGGAAGGAGCCGGACGACCTGGAGTTCGATGAAAAATACGAAGAGGCCATTGATCTTGTCTCCAAGACAGGGCAGGCCTCCATTTCCATGCTGCAACGCAAATTGAGGGTGGGCTACAACCGGGCCGCCAGGATGATTGAGGTCATGGAAGCACAGGGGATCGTCGGTCCTTCGGACGGGGTCCGGCCACGAGATGTTTACGGTAGAAAGGTGCATTGAGATGGTAAGACGGCTGATCCTTTTCCTTATCCTGACATCCCTGTTTCAGGGCGTTTCAATCGCTGATGAAAGCCTGGTCACTATCCTAGAAGGCATCCGGAAGACCTATGCCCGCCTTCCAGGCCTTTCCGTGCCCTACAGCCGGGAGGTCATCACCCGGTCTATGAGCATGCTGGGGAGTCAGGCCAGGGGCGATATGGCCTCGGGCAAGATCTATTTCAAGCATCCCCATTTTCTGAGGCTGGAGC
>CAZACO010000660.1:0-2926 GCA_964483185.1 uncultured Desulfobacteraceae bacterium | reverse complement strand
GTACTAAAGTACGTCTCCGCGCAACCCCTTGTTTTCCTTGACCTTGCGAAAAATTGCTCATTTACGAATTGGAAACCCATCGTACCTACAGTGGTGTTAATGGATGGGCACTAATTAATTTAATTTACGTTATTTTTTTGCAAAGAAACGTCAAGAGCAAGGCCCCATTTTCAGAAAAACATGTCGATGTTTTTTACAAATTGTAAACTGTAGCGCGACAGAATCCCGGCATCCGCCGTTCAAGAGAACAAGGGATGAGGCCTCTCGATCGACCGTGCGCCGGATCTTGCGAGTATTCTGGCAAAAACATTGGAAATCTTTCCGTTTATGATTTATAAGGAACAGACGTCGCAAAAAATAGTAAGGAGCTTTGATATGCAGCAGAATGTGGTAATTGTCGGGGCAGTCGCCCTTGGACCGAAGGCCGCCTGCCGTTTCAAGAGATTAGCGCCCGACGCAAAGGTAACCATGATCGATCAAACCGACCTCATCTCTTACGGGGGATGCGGGATCCCCTATTTCGTATCCGGTGACGTGAGCGATCCGGGCGAGCTCCAGTCAACCAGTTTTCATATGATTCGCGATAAAAAATTCTTCAAAAATGCAAAGGATATCCATGTGCTTACAGGGGTGAGGGCCGTTTCCATAGACCGAGGCAAAAAGAGGGTACATCTTCAAAACGTCGTGGACGGAAAAAAACAGGCCCTCCCTTATGACCGGCTTGTTCTGGCCACGGGAAGCAGGCCTAAACGACTGCCCGTTCCGGGGGCCGGTCTTGAGGGGGTCTTCACGGTATCGGATCTGAGCGGGGCCGTGGCCATCAAAGAACAGGTGGCCGGGGGCACTGTTGAAAAGGCCGTGATTATCGGCGCGGGTGCTATCGGTCTTGAAATGGCCGAGGCATTGGCTGATCTCTGGGGCATTGAAACATCTGTTGTCGAGGTAGCGGATCAGATACTGCCAGGAATTGTCAGTCCTAACATGGCCCGAATGGGCCAGCATCATCTGGAGGAAAATGGAATTTCCATTTACCTCGAAGAACAGGTCCGGCGGCTTGAGGGCGACAGCCGGGTGGAGAGCGTGGTTACCGATAAAAGGACCCTGGACGCGGATTTGGTGATCATGGCCGTGGGTATTACGCCCAACTCGGATCTGGCCAGGGATGCAGGCCTCGATATTTCACCGAATGGCGCCATCGTGGTCAATGAGAGGATGGAGACCTCTGACCCCGATATATATGCGGGCGGGGACTGCGTGGCGGTGACAGATCTTGTCACAGGAAAACCGGGCTACTTCCCGTCAGGTTCCCTGGCAAACCGGCAGGGACGGATCATCGGCACGAACCTTGCCGGCGGAAATGCCAGGTTTGAGGGGGCTGTCGGCACCTTCATCATAAAGCTCTTTGAAATATCCTTAGCCAATGCAGGCATGAGCCTCAAAAGGGCGCAGTCCGAGGGCTTCGATGCCGTGAGTGTCTTCGTGGTCCAGTTTGACCGCGCCCATTTCTATCCTGAGAAAGATCTGGTCTATCTGGAATTAGTGGTGGAAAAAGGGACGGGAAGGGTCTTGGGAATCCAGGGTCTCGGGAGCTTGAGCGACAGCATGTTTGCACGGGTCAGCGCTGTTGCGGCCATACTCAAGTACCGGCCTACGACCGCTGACATCAGCAACCTCGAGCTCCCTTACGCACCCCCCTTTTCCTCGGCCATGGATATTCTGAATGCCTTAGGCAATACGGCAGAAAACAGCCTGCAGGGTAAAAACCGGGTGATCGACGTGGATCAATTTGCAGACTGTTGGATAGAGAGAGACTGCGGCGACACCATTTTTCTGGACTGCCGTGGCTGGGGAAATGCGGAAGATTTTGTCAACAGATATCCTGATTACTGGAAGAGCATCCCCCAGGATGAGCTGACCGCCCGCATGGAGGAAGTGCCCAAAGAAAAAAAACTGGTCCTGATCTGCAATACGGGTGTCCGTTCCTACGAAGCTCAGGTGATGTTGGACCAGATGGGTATCAAAGACACCTACAACCTACAAGGGGGGGTCGGCGCATTGAAAAAGTGGGGGCTTGATCTCCTGGCGCAGGATTCCCTGGATAATGGATCGAGCTAAGGGCTTGCGCAAAAATAAGTTACCAGAATTGGCGCCCAGATTTAGGCCAGATTTGGCTGTGCGGATTGAGCAAAACCACAGGAATAGCCCCGCTGAAGCGGGGTTTCGAGGAATTTGCGATTGAGGCGCGGCCGAAGATGGCCTGAAGATGGGATGTCCCGCTTCAGCGGGATGAAATTATTTTTGCGCGAGCCCTAAGGGTCAAATTCGCATGATATTCTCTTGAAACATCAGAAAAGAGGGGCTTCAAAATGGATTTAGACGTCGTACGAACCACCGTGAAAGCCAGTGAGCTGTTTAAAGACCTCGATCAGACCGGCCTGGAATTATTGATTGCTAAAGCAGGTTCCCGGCAGTTCTCCGTGGGCGAAACGGTTTACCAGAAAGGAGAGGAGGCTGGCGACACCCTTGCACTTATTGTCTCAGGCACTGTAAACGTGGTGGCAGAAAATGGCTATGTCCTGAATGAATTGGGGGCCGGCGAGGTCATTGGGGAAGTGGGAGCCATCAGCCAGGGAGGTAAACGCACGGTGACACTTACGGTCCAAGAGCCGACAGTGATCATCGAGTGGCATATCCAGGATATCGAGAAAAGTGCACCTGAACTCCTGAAACCGCTCAAGGATCTGGCATGGAAGCGGATAAAATACTGGAACGAATAACACAAACCCCGGTTTTTTTCCGGTTCTTGACCTGGCACCAAAAACCTGATAAGAAGATAGAACAGCGGGCGATTAGCTCAGTTGGATAGAGCGTTGGTCTCCGGAACCAGAGGTCGCGCGTTCGAGTCGCGCATCGCCCACCATAATAA
>CAZACO010000659.1:0-2927 GCA_964483185.1 uncultured Desulfobacteraceae bacterium | reverse complement strand
CATAATGCTGCAGCTTCCCATCCGTGGAACTCATCACCCATATCCAGCAGTAGGACCAGGCCGGGTCAGGCCAAGGCAACCTTATGATATTTCAGGATAAACATTCCAGAAATGAGCGTTTTGAAGCCTTAAAACGCCATTTTCGCCACCAAAATCAGGGCGGTAAGGAGTTCTTGGCTCGCCTTTTAATGGATGACTCCCAGGCCTTTCGTATGCGGGTCGTAGATCCCGTTTAGCGGGGGTCGTGTGGGGACCTGGGGGCTAAAGAGCCCTGTCTACCCGATATGGCTGTGTTGTTGCATCCGACATTGGGAATTAAAACCGCATATTCCAGCCTATTTTTCGTCCAGAATCTTCCTCAGTTTTTGCGATAATTCCTTCATCCTGAAAGGCTTCTGAATGAAACTATTGCAGCCTCGATCAAGGATATCCTGGGCCTGACCGTTGATGCTGTATCCACTGGAAAGGAGGACCTTGACCTCGGGATCCGTTTCTTTCAGGCTATCATACGCCTCGCTACCGCTCATATCCGGCATGATCATATCCAAGACCACTATGTCAATCCGCTCTTTCTTCTTGTCGTATATTTCAATAGCCTCTTTTCCGCTTGTGGCTATCAAGACCTTGTAACCCAACCGCTCCAACAGCGCTTCAGCAATTTCAATTATCATATCCTCATCGTCTACCAAAAGAACCGTCTCAGATCCCATTAATGTGTCCCCGCCCGGCTTCTCCTCCTCAATAACCTCTTTTTCAGAAGCAGGCAGGTAGATATTGAAAGTGGTTCCATGACCCTTTTCACTATAAACATTGATGAATCCACCGTGATTTTTTATGATGCCATAGACTGAGGCCAATCCCAGGCCCGTGCCTCTGCCCATCTCTTTGGTGGTAAAAAAGGGATCAAATATCCTCTCCTGGGTTGCCTTATCCATTCCAATTCCCGTGTCAGTAACGGATATTTTTACATATCTCCCAGGCTCAATAGAAAACGGCTTCACATAATTCTCGTCAAGGGTCACATTCTCTGTTTTCAGATATAGGTCGCCACCCCCTGGCATGGCCTGCCAGGCATTGACATAGAGATTCAACAGGACTTGCTCAATCTGTCCCCGGTCGACCTCCACAGACCAAAGATTCTCTTGGTATTTTTCTCGTATAGAGATCTCTTTCTTGGTGCGGCCAAACATACGATTGTGTTTTTTGATGAGTTTGTTCAAATCAGTTGGGTTGACCTCATATTTTCCACCTCTGGCAAAGCCTAACAGTTGTTTAGTGAGGTCAGTGGCACTGCTAACATAGTCCTCTATCCCCATCAGGTGTTCAAAATCGGGATGGGCAGAATCTTTATCCATTAGCATTATAGAGGTGCGGCCCTGAATGGCCATGAGCAGGTTGTTAAAGTCATGGGCGATACCTCCAGCAAGGGTTCCTATGGCCTCCATCTTCTGGGCTTGGCGGAAGAGTTTCATTGACTGGAGGGCCTCCTGTTGGGCTTCATCCAATTGAACGCTCTTCTTAGTAAGCACTTGCTGGAGTTTTTCTGCCGCTTCTTTGGCCTCTTTGAGTAGTTTTGCATTTTCTAAGGCAAACCCGATATGACCCAGCAAGGTGGTCAAGAACTTCAAGTCTGTCTCGCTAAAGACGTTCCCTCCTCCTCTTTTCGAGAGGTTGAGTACCCCCATGACCCGCCACTGTGCCCGAAGAGGCATGCTGATGAAAGAAGAGCTCCCATACTTGGGGTCATTAGATTTCTGAAAGCGAGAATCCTGTTCCACATCTTCGACCAGTATCGGTTCTCCTGACTCTGCGACTTTACCGGCAATACCTTCCCCCAAATGAATGATCGTCCCGGCCACTACGGAATCATCCAGGCCATTAGCAGCCGCGATCCTAAGGGTTTGGCTCTTAGTGTCCAAAAGCATGATGGAGCCAATCCTGGCATTCACTGTGGACATGGTTCGTTGGAGGACTATCTTGAGGAGTTCCTTGATATCAGGGATGCGGGAGACCAGGTCAGTGAGTTCACTCAAGGTAGTGATTTTCTCTACCAGATCTTTCAACTCTTTAGTGTGAGCTTTCAAGTCAGCTAACGTTTTGTTAAAGCTATCTGCGATACGGGCCATCTCCTTGAATTCAATGGTCGTGTCCTGCACTCCCAACGTCTCTATTTCTCCTCTTTCCACTTTGATGAAATCTTGGACCAAGGCGTTAACTTGGTTGACGATTCGTACAAAAAACAGGAATCCCAGCCCTGCAATAACAAAAGACAATCCCAATATTACCACAACGTTGGGCTGCAGTATGAGGTCGTACTGCTCTAAGATCAGGATAAACAATAGGATGGGTAAGACAGATACCATACCGAAGACGAGTGTATGCGTGTACCGCAATGTTTGTTTTTGCGCTTGCTTTCCACGTTTCATCACCATGCTCCTTTAGGATTGACGGGTTCGGGATGTGTGAGGTGAAGTGATAGAACTTTTTTCAATGTGTAGGGGTGTAGGGGTCTTTGCTTGACTCATAGTCAGAGAAGAATATATCTGCTGGTACGACTTCTTCAGCCTTGGGTCGGTTTGCAATTGACTGCCAGTTCGGTTGACCACACTGCTCACAAAACTGTATGCCCCCGCATTGAAAGCCTTGGCGATTTCATCCAGACTGCCTCTGCTGAGCCCTGCCAGATAAATCGCTATCTTTCGTGGCCCATTTGCCACACCTCGTTTGTATCCTAAGAGCTCTCTTTCGTCAATACCATAGAATTTGTAGACAGCGTTTCTGATCTCCTCTACACTATAAAGCCTTATCCCCCTCAAGTCCTGACTCAAAGGGGTCTCTGTGAATGTAGAGGATCAGCTCAAGGAGGTAACTGCCTCGATCGATAACAATCGATTTATATCGCCCTCTAAATAGGGGTCCATCATGGC
>CAZACO010000658.1:0-2930 GCA_964483185.1 uncultured Desulfobacteraceae bacterium | reverse complement strand
TACGGAAGAGATGAAGGGGATCATCGAGCGGGCGATCCGGTTCGAGGAAGACTCGTACAGACTCTACACGTCTGCGAGCCGGCGTGTGAAGGATCCCGGGGCCAAGGCGGGACTAGGGGAGCTGGCGGGGGAGGAGAAAAAGCACAAGGCGAAGCTGGAAGGGATGCTTGCGGGGAATCTCGATTGGGCGGTCCGCGTTGGCCGCAGGGCCAAGGTGAAAGACCTCCGGATCGGCGGCCCTCTCGAGGCAAAACCGATCACCGAGAAGTCGAGCCTGCAAGAGGTACTCGCGGTGGCGATCAAAAGGGAAGAGGCCACGGGCGCCTTCTATTCCCAGATGGCCTCCCTGGTGGACCCGGGGCCGGCGAAAGATCTCTTCGAGGTGCTTGCAAAGGAGGAGACCAGGCATAAGCGTTACGTGGAGAGTATCTACGAAGAGGATGTGTATAAGGAATTCTAAAACCCTTGGGAGGGGAGTCGCATTCCAGGCTCCATACCTAGAGGCTGATGGGAGGGACCGATGGCAGCAGAAGCCTTGTATCGAGCGAACGTGCTGATTTGCGGGGGCACCGGGTGTACGGCGTCGGGCTCAGAGAAGGCACTCGCGGCCCTTCAGGAGGAACTGGTCCGGCGGGGCCTGGACAAGGAGGTTCGTGTGGTCCAGACGGGCTGCCGCGGTTTCTGCGCGATGGGTCCGGTGGTCATGATCTATCCCGAGGGGATCTTCTACTGCCAGGTGCAGCCGGAAGACGTGCCCCTGCTCGTGGAGGAGACCCTGATCAAGGGGCGGGTCGTGGAACGACTCGCTTATCGGGAGCCTGCCCAGCACCAGGCCATCCCGCAGTATGGCGAGATTCCCTTCTACAAGAAGCAGTTGCGGATCGCTCTGGCCAACTGCGGCATGATCGACCCCGAAAGGATCGAGGAGTACATCGCGCACGATGGGTACGCGGCCCTGACCAAGGCGATCACCGAGATGACGCCGGACGCGGTGATCGCCCAGGTGAAGGACTCGGGCCTCCGCGGGCGGGGTGGAGCAGGGTTTCCTGCCGGCCTCAAGTGGGAGTTTACCCGCCGTGCCCCGGGCGAGCCCAAGTACGTGGTCTGCAATGCAGACGAGGGGGATCCGGGTGCGTTCATGGATCGGAGCATCATCGAAGGGGACCCGCACAGCGTGATCGAAGGCATGGCGATCGCCGGCTATGCCATCGGCGCCCGGGAAGGGTACGTGTATTGCCGTGCGGAGTACCCGCTGGCCATCAAGCGGCTCAAGGTTGCCATACAGCAGGCGGAAGAGTTCGGATTGCTCGGGGACGGGATCCTGGGCACCGAGAATGCGTTTCATCTGCACATCAAGGAGGGGGCCGGGGCTTTCGTGTGCGGTGAGGAGACGGCGCTCTTGGCCTCGATCGAGGGCCGAAGGGGAGAGCCCCGCCCCCGTCCTCCCTTTCCTGCGGTCTCCGGACTCTGGGGCAAGCCCACGAACATCAACAATGTGAAGAGCTACGCAAACGTGCCGCGGATCATCCTGAAGGGATCGGAGTGGTTCTCCAGCATCGGGTCGCCCCGCAGCCCGGGAACCGCGATCTTCGCCCTCACCGGAAAGGTGAACAACACCGGTCTCGTGGAAGTGCCCATGGGGATCACCCTCGGCGAGATCATCTTCGACATCGGCGGGGGGATCCTGAACGGGAGGACCTTCAAGGCGGTGCAGACCGGAGGCCCCCTGGGAGGCTGCATCCCGGCCGAGCATCTGAACGTGAAGGTGGATTTCGACTCTCTGCGGGACGTGGGGGCCGTGATGGGGTCGGGGGGGATGATCGTGGTGGACGAAGACACCTGCATGGTGGAGTTCGCCAAGTTCTTCCTGACCTTTGCCACGGCCGAGAGCTGCGGGAAGTGCATCCCCTGCCGGGCCGGCGGGAAGCGCATGCTCGAGATCCTGACCCGGATCTGTGAAGGGAAGGGCCGGATGGAGGACCTGGACCAGATCCGCAAGATCTCCGCAGGCATGGAATCAGGCGCCCTGTGCGCACTCGGGCAGCTTACGCCCGGGCCGGTGATGGCGGCGCTGCGCTACTTCGAACACGAGTTCATCGCACACATCGAGGAGAAGCGTTGTGAGGCAGGTTCCTGCCAGGCCCTGGTTCCGGCCCGGTGCCTGAACGCGTGTCCGGCCGGGGTGGACGTGCCCAACTACGTCAGCCTGGTGGCCGCAGGGAAATATGCGAAGGCCCTGGAGGTCCACCGGGAGCGGAATCCCTTTGCCATGATCTGCGGCAGGGTCTGTCCCGCGTTCTGCGAGCAGCGGTGCCGGCGAGGCGATATCGACGAGCCGGTTGCCGTCCGTTCGATCAAGCGTTTCATGGCGGACCAGGAGGCAAAACATCCCTGGACGCCCGTACGAATGAGTGAACCGAAACAGGAAAAGGTGGCCGTGGTGGGTTCCGGCCCGGCAGGGTTGACGGCGGCCCTGCGCCTTGCAGAGATGGGATACCCGGTGACCGTGTTCGAGGCCCTGCCCGTGCCCGGAGGGATGATGGCGGTGGGCATTCCGGAATATCGACTCCCGCGGGACGTCCTGAACCAGGAGATCGACAATATCCGGCGGGCCGGCGTGGAGATCCTCTGCGACAAGAAGCTGGGCGTTGACTTCACCGTGGATGATCTGATGAACGGGCAGGGGTACAAATCGGTCGTCCTGGCCATCGGTGCCCACAAGAGCATGCGGCTCGGGATCCCCGGGGAAGACCACGAAGGGGTCTATCAGGGCGTCGACTTTCTGCGCGACGTGGCACTGGGCAGCGCTCCGGATCTCACGGGCAAGAGCGTTGCGGTCGTGGGAGGCGGGAACGTCGCGATCGACGCCGCGCGCACCGCGCTGCGGCTGGGCGCCGCGGAGGTCCACGTGGTCTACCGGAGGACGAGAC
>CAZACO010000657.1:0-2930 GCA_964483185.1 uncultured Desulfobacteraceae bacterium | reverse complement strand
GACATTTTTGGTTGCGGCTATGCCGCGATAGGTAGAATGGATCATCACCCGATAGATGCGTGAAGGAGGGAAAAGGATAATGGCGATCCGTGCAACCACGAAGCGTGCGGGGTCCATAGAATCCGAGGCGGGCTATTCCGGTCCCGGTCTTGGCGCATACTCTCGATGGGCCTGAAAATAGGCGCCGATTTCAGGTGGGAGCGATGTAAACCGAATCACATAAGCGTGTTGCGGTTCCCGTGAACGCTCTATTACCTTCCCATAAAAGTCTTTGGTTGCCAGTCCCTCATCCACTTCAGTCAATCGCATCTTCAGGTTGGCCATCAAATCCACGGGGACCTGCACATCAAGCTCGGCACCCTTCTTCGAAAGCCTGACCATTGAACCCATGAATCCGGACTCGCCTTCATGCTTTCCTTCAAGCACGCTATATTCCAGTGGTATCCGTCTCGACAAGGGGATGAGTTCAGGATCTTTTTCTTCCAGCATCAGGCTGTAGTCGCCGGCAATGCCCCCCACCTCAAAGATCCGTATGGCCCCTTCGGCGCCTTTAGGAACGACATCCATCTGTCCGTCAATGCGAAGGACGTCGCCTGCCTCCTTGCGCACCGTTTCTGAGATGAGGATCTGGCCGCCAACCGAGTAAGACTCGATTCGGCTTGTCATATTGACACCGCTTCCAACAACCGCGTACTTGGCACGCTTGGTGGACCCGATATTCCCGACAATCACCTCCGCATCATTGAGTCCGATCCCCATTTCCAGTTCGGGCAGACCCATGTTCCGGTTCTGTTCATTGACCTGCTTGATGGTGTTCTGCATCTCGATGGCACAGGCCACCGCATGCCGCGCACGGTCGGACATCTCCTGGGGTGCCCCGAAGATGACCAGCAGCGCATCTCCTACGATCTCATTGATGGTGCCGTTATATTTCAGGACGACATCCACCATGACCTCAAAGTAAGTATTCAGCATCTGTACCACCTGCTCGGGTTCCAGATGCTCGGCCTGAGCCGTAAATCCACGAAGGTCCGTCATCATGATGGTCACAGCGCGTCGCTCGCCCCCGAGCTCCATGGCTCCGGGGTCCTCCAGGAGTGATTTCATCACTTCGTTAGAGAGATAGCGACCGAACATCCTTTTCAGAAACTCTGAGAGCTCTTTTACCTCTGCTTCCCGTTTACGCCAGCGGTTCAGGACATAGCCGAACATCAAGAGCATCAGTGCGGTAATACTCACACCGATCGCTAATGACACCCACATCCACCAGGGATCAATTTTTCCATTCATATGAGGCGAGTGGACCAGTGTGGGAGCGTAGGAAGACCATCCAAACAGCTCTGCTGCAATCTCGGCTCCGAGCACCACGAACCATGTGGCAATGACCAAGAGCGTAAACCACAAGTCAAAGAACAGGAGTCCGATAAGCGCCATAAGGAAAAGCGTTAGATAGGCAGAGGAACTGGTAGCGTGCCCAAGCCCGCCCGTTAACCAGGCATCGTGAACGGCAATGGAGATGGCACAGGCATAGGCGAGCCATCGGCTTTCCGGATTCGAACGTCGGATCAGCCACCCGATACCGAACAGGAAGGTAAAGAGGGTGATAAAGGCCCATTGGCCCTGGACCCCTAACAGGTACATGGATCGATCAAAAAACGCCGGAGGGAAGCCGGGAATATCGATAGTCAAATAAAGAAAAAGGGTAAAGGGCAGATTCATGGCTATGACAAACCCGAGAAAGAGGAGTGCCTTGTCCACATAGCTCCAGTCCAGCGGATTGCCAACGCGATCCTTCAGGCGCTGTAAAAGGGTGTTTTTTCCTGCGTTCAAGATGCCACCTGCAGTGGATTCCGGGAATGCATTAAGAATTGGAAAATAGTCTATATTTTTAGCCTTTAAACTTATTTAGCCATTTTATTTATGCAACCAAGGGGTTAATTTATTTGGTAGCAATCCATGAGGGCCTGCTTGATTTTATTTCTTAGTTCGGCCAGCTCCTTCTCCTTTTGCTGTTTTGCTTTCTCAAAATCATCCACTGCTTCACGCACCTTTTTCATCGGATCTAAGGAGACCTCATTTCCAAGATACAATGTATTGCTCAGCCCCATAAGGACAATGAGCGAGTCCGGAATTTCCGGGAAATTGAAACTCCTGAGCAGTTCCAAAAAGACGATGGCTCCGGTGATAAGCGTAAAAACCACCATCTGAAATTTATATATGTTGAGCCGGCCCCCTATCGATACCATGTCCCGAAGCCTGGGAATGCGGCCTTTGTTTTGCACCTCTTCCTTGACATCCTTCATGATATCTTTCGGCACCCCCACATCCTTGTTGAGGGCGTTGATGCGAGAAGCAAGGGCCGTACCCCCGGTAATTCCCAGCAGGACCAGTATCTGAGCGGGAATCATGATAAAGTCGCATTGCAGCAGGTACACATAGACACAAGAAAAACCCACAAGGAACGTCCAGAAGAGGGCTTGCGTTTTGGAAATACTGTACGTCCCGATCGGTGTCATTGAGAAATCAAGCGGTGAAAACACAAACCTTTTCAGCCACTTATCTTTGTTTTTGTACGCTTCTTTATAATTTACGTCAGAGGCAGTTCCCTCATCGAAAGGACTCCAGCTTTTGGTGATGTGCATGATCAGAAGAAAAACAATCACCAGAAAGATTGTGCCTCCCATAAGACCCCAGCCCCGCCTGGAAACATGTATATTGAAAGGTTCGGTTACGATATCCGTATCACTCAATTTGGCAGTCACTGTCATTTTTATTTCCGGTGGATAGGGACAGTACCAGGGTGGGGTCACATGACCGAGCTCACCAAGGGAAGGGAGCCTGGCTTTCACGACATAGAGTTGGTCTCCCACCCTTTCTTGCTCAATGCCGGAGATCTGTGCCAGGAATGCTTTCTCCAAACCCGAGTCCGC
>CAZACO010000656.1:0-2940 GCA_964483185.1 uncultured Desulfobacteraceae bacterium | reverse complement strand
AGATCTCCCTGGGCAATCTCCCCGGCGATTGAAGAGATCTTGGCCATCGGCTTTATGACCTTCCTGGCAATAACCCCTGCCACGATGGTTGTAATAAAGAGGGTGCCCAACCCGGCAGCGATGGCCCACCAGAACAGGTTGTCCAAGGTCTCTTCTACGGTGACTCCAGTATCTATCCGGCCCTTTTCAATCCAGACGAGGATAAGGAATATGGCCACCAAGAACATCAATGAAAGAGCGGGCAAACATGTTATTTTATATTTCAATTTCATGGGTTATGAATTTACCATCCCCTCTCTTTCTCTCTATTTGAATCTGTCATCCGATTTCCGACTTGAGACGGTATCCCCGGCCTTCTCAAGCCAGCCGGTCCGTACGTCTCCTGGAGCATCGAATTCAGGAACATAAGGCTTGATGTCTAGAAGCGGGGTGCCGTCAAGGATGTCCACGTTCTGGATGTGCAGCACGCCGTCCTCGATCTTGTCCAACTGCACAACGGATAGCCCGATCGGATTCGGACGCTTGGGCGCCCGGGTGGCAAAGAGTCCCCGCGGCTCCGAATCCATGAAAGGCACAACGTGGAGGTTGAATGAGTGGCTATGGTGAAAGTGGTACAGCAGGATAATGTGTGAGAAGCCGTCGAGATCCTTAAGCCCCGGGCGGAAATCCTCGAACACCTCAACAGTGCCCTTCACGCCGGCGGCTCCCGGCGGCTGGATCGGCATGCCTTCGGGCTCTGTAAATGGGGAGTGAATGATCCCGATTGGTGCGAAGATGATCTTCATTTTCTCACGCGAATGAACCGTCATCACCCGTGGGCAGAGTGAACGAGCCTTTGTAAATACGTATCTTCTCAATAACTTCGGGATCTCTGACCTTCCGATACCCGAAGGATCGAGGGATTCCTTGGAAATATATTCCTTGAGTCGAAGATCCCGCTTAGTGGGAAAGGGACCCCCTGAGTCGGAGTTTTTGAGTAGAAGTCGTCTTCCTTCCGACGGAAAATCGACGCATCTCTTCCCCCCCTGTTCATAACGTGATACCATGCATTCGGCTGTTCTATTCTCAGTGGCCTGGACATGGACCATCACTACCACATTCCACAATATGAGGCAAGAGTAGACGTGACCCCTTATCTCGTTATAAATCCTTTTTCCTGTCGATGAACTGCTGCAGTTTTGTTAAATCCCTATCCCTCTTTATGACCGGTGTAAGGTCTTCGCTGTAGGGATTGAGACCCGCCTCGAAGGTGGCCTTTTCAGGATTGGCATAAATAACGCCCAGCGGAAACCTATCGGTTTCCACCGCCTTTTCAAATGCCCCGATCCTGTCACCGGGGTCGTATGCGTCTTCGAGATGGTAGGTATGCTCTTTAAACCATTCGTACGTATTGACCTTGTTGAACGATACGCAGGGCTGGAATATGTCCACCAGGGCGTAACCTCTATGGGATAACGCTTTTTTTAGAATCTCCTTTGTCATATCCGGATCGCCGATATAGGCGCGTGCAACAAATGACACATCGAGCGCCACGGCAATAGCAATCGGATTGAATGGTTCCAGGATGACGCCGTTCACCTGGACCGGGGTCACAAAGCCCCTCTGGCTTGTGGGCGACGCCTGACCTTTGGTCAGGCCGTATACCATGTTGTTGTGTACGATATTGGTGATGTCCGGGTTTCTACGGATCGTGTTTAGGAAATGGTTCCCGCCCTCACCGTACATGTCGCCGTCACCACTCTCGGCGATAACGACAAGTTCGGGATTAGAGGCCTTGATAGCCACCGCAGCGGGCAGTGCTCTTCCATGAAGGCCGTTGAAGGCGTTGCATTTCAGGTAATGGGGCATTTTGGCCGCCTGCCCGATCCCTGATACCACCACCAGTTTTTCAGGCGCAATGTCCAGTTCCCCCAGGGCATTCTTCAGTGACGACAGTATGCCGAAATTGCCACAGCCGGGACACCAGCCGATATCTATAGTCCCCATGTCATAGACCTTTGTATCCATGAGAAGACCTCCTTTCTACAGCAACTCGCTGAGCCCGTTCTCGAGTTCTTCAACCGAGAAGGCCAGACCGCTATACTTATTAAGCTTTCTTTTGATATCAATATCCGCGTGTATTTTGAGTACCCGTGAAAACTGGGATGTGGCGTTGTTTTCCACGATCACAAGCCGGTCGGGCCTTTTTAGTATTTCCGCCGTCCGAGGGTGCAACGGAAATACCTGGCTGAAATGAAGAAGAGAGATATCGTCCCGCCCTAACCGCCCGACAGCCTCGCTCGCGATGGTGAAGGTAGAGCCCCAGCAGACAATCATGGCTTTACAATCGCTTTTTCCCACAAGCTCAGGCAAGACCGCATCCTGCTCCAAAAGCACCGTTTTTCCGAGACGTTTATCCACCATGCTGTTTCTGACATGGTGGTTTTCCGTCAGATGCCCCGCTTCGTCATGCTCATCGCTGTCAACCACGACCACCCCCTCACCGTTTCCGGGAATTCCCCGGGGGGAAATACCGTTTTCGGTCAAGACGTATCGCATGTAATCTTTATGGGTAGGGACAATGTGCCTTTCAATTTTGAACGCCGACACATCGATCCTCGGGATATTGTAATAGGAGTCGATAAAATACTGGTCGGTCAGGATAAACACCGGTACCTGGTATTTATCGGCCAGGTTAAACGCCTTGGCCGTAAGCTCGAATGCCTGCCTGAGCGTTCCGGGGGCAAAAATAATTCGCGGGAACTCACCATGTCCTGCATAAAGCGCCAGATCCAGATCGCCCTGTTCGGTTCTCGTGGGTAAGCCGGTTGCCGGCCCCGGTCTCTGGGCCAGATGAATCACCATGGGGGACTCCATCATCCCTGCAAGGCTCAATCCCTCGGTCATGAGGGCGAATCCCCCGCCCGACGTGGTCACCATGCCCCTTGCACCGGCATACCA
>CAZACO010000655.1:0-2944 GCA_964483185.1 uncultured Desulfobacteraceae bacterium | reverse complement strand
TGCCTGGTTCACTCGGAATACCTCCCTTTCAACCGTAACGCGTGCACAAGGCCCTGCGCTCACGGCCTGCGTTCATTTCTATATTATGAGCCGCACCCAATTGCAACAACGAATACTGGATGCTGGATACTGGATACTGGATGCTGGATGCTGGATGCTGGAATGCGGGGTGTTTGTGCATGTTCTTGCGCCTTGAGCCTTACGCCTCCCACAGATAGACTCCATAAACCCGCAACCTTATGTAAGTCTGAAAAATGCGGCATCACTCAGAAGAAATAAGAGGTCTTGGCATCTCCGACCACGCAGGCACAGGGGGTCCCCTCAGAAAGGAATATGAGGGATAGAAGCGTTTACAACTGTCCGTATGTCCACGGGAAATTCATCTGAGAAGGCGTCATACACAATCAAATTCAAAATCGTGTTGGGAGTGTGGCGATGACCGTAAGACATATAAAGGCCTCTTCGCCGTCAAAGAGGCTCCGAGGAGATATATTCCTTTCTGAAGGGACCCCCTGTGCCGGAGTTTTTGAGATACAATGGATATGACTTTCCCTTGACAACCGAAGCGGGGTCGGTCATAAAAAAATCGTTCCACCGAACTTTGAACCTTCAACCTTTGAACCTCGGCCAGGGACATCTGAATGCTTCGCCGGATCATCATATGGCTGCTGTGGTGTCTTGCAATCCTCATTTTCATCCTGACGACAGGGGCCGCAGCCCTCTGGATGACACCCCGGGCCGTATCCACGGACTGGTTCAGGAAACAGATTGAAACCCGGGCCTCCCGAGTGCTTTACCGTCAGGTAACCATGGATGCCATGAGGTGGACCTGGAAAGAGGGCATCCAAATCCAGGGTCTGCGGATCTCTGACGACAAGGCGTTCGGCAGGGATCCGATCATCTCCTTAGATCGGCTGCTCCTGAATTTCGATCCGGAGCAGTTGATTGAAAGACGCCTTTGGTTGGATCTTCAGATGGAGGGACTCAAGGTCCACCTGATCCGGGGGACTGACGGCCGCACCAATCTGGAGGCATGGCTCGCCCGGATCCGACCGGCCCGGAAGACCGCGGCAGATGCCGATCTATCCCGGACCGAAGACTGGCGCACGATGGCATTGGCCCTGCCCGGGGATCTTTGCGCACGGATCAGGCTCGACCGGAGCGCCCTCCTGGTGGAAGACCGGCAGGGAGCGCGTTCCCTCGCGATTCACGACATCGCCCTCCTTCTGGATATTCCCTCTCTTATGAAAAAGCCCGTGGCCCTGACCCTCTCTTCAAGACAGGAGATGGACGGGAAGGCCCTTCCGCCCCTTAATCTGGCGCTTTCCCTGGAACACCTCGTGGATGCCACACCCGCCATCCGGCTCAACACCGGATCGATCAGTGCCCGATGCACGCTCCCCGGGCTTGAACTGGCCTTGACAGGCGGCCTTTCTGAGATGGGCATCGAGGGTACCATGGATCTGGATCTCGCGACCCTCGCCGAGGCGGCCGGTCCCCTGCTCCCTCCCTCTCTACCCAGGCTCACAGGCCGACTGGCGTGCGGTGTGAAGGCCCGGATGAACCCCGGTGATGAAATTGGCTTTGATTTCTCCCTAACAGGCACCCAGGTCGCGGCTGAGGGCGGCCCGCTCAAGGAGCGCCGACTCGGGCCGTTGAGCCTCCAGATCTCACAGTCCGGGACCGTGATGCCCGATGAGAGACAATTGAAAATTACCAAGGGGGAACTTAGGCTCCAGCGGAATACTCGATTTGCCTGGTATGGCCGGGTCCGTCAGGCGGCCAAGTCCGGGGTGGAGGCCGATCTTTCCCTGGATGGCCTTTCCGTGGACCTGGGCGAGATGACAGGTCTCGCAGGCGGATTCATTCCTCCGAAAATCACCATCAGCGCGCCTTCAGACGCCCTTGTACAGGGGATTGATATCGAGCACCTCCACCTGAGCGGCACCCTTCCTCACGGGTCGGCCGATGTGGCCCTAAAAGGCCTCAGGATCTCGATCCCTGGTCTGAAAGTGGGGCTTTCCAAAAACGGCCTTTCGTCAGAGGGGTTCCAGCTTCGGGTGTCTGAGGCAGACGTCCGGCTTCAGGACCGGTTTCCCACGTCCCTCGATCTCAGCGCAGATCTGGGGATACGGCGCCTCAGCCTGTCAGGGACCCGATCGATCAGTCTTCATGGATTGGAGGTGGCAGATCTACATGTGGCGGCCCGGGACCTGGCCCGTTCCCCGAAGGCCCTGTTGGGCATGTCAGGTCGAATCAGCTTGAAGGAATCAGCCCGCATTGAACAGGTAGACGCCCCCGGTCTGGCCGCGGTCCCCCGGATGCGTCACGATCTGGAAGCCACGGTCCTCCTGCTGGAACGTCCCCGGTCCGCAAGGGTCTCTGCCCGGGCGGCCGTCGACGCCCCCTCCCTCAGGATCGATCCCCTTTCAAAACGGCCCATCCAAGGCGGCATGCACCTGGAGGCCCGGATCAGGGATCTGGATATTCTGACCCTCAAGCCCCTCAAGGCCGACGTGGGGGGACTGGAGGCCGGATTCCGCTGTGGTGATATGGTGGATTTCCATATCAATGGACGGGCCTCCGCCCTCGGCACAAAGGCCCTCCATGTCAACGGCCGTATCAAGCTCGATCTGGATGCGGCCGGGGCCCTGATCCCCGCATCCATGAAACCGCAAGGCGTTGTTACCGGGACCTTGGACGCCGACTGGCGCTTTCAGGGCCGTCGGCCCACACCGGGGGAAGTGAAGACCTTCTCCGACTGGGGGCTCTCTTTCGGCCGGCGGATTGAGGCCCTCCGCTTCTTGGAAACCGCCGAAGTGACGGCCCGCTTAAAGGACGTGGGTCTGGACCTTCCCATGAAGGAGGGAGCGGCCTTGATTGTTCATGGGATACGGTCCCTCTCCCCCTTGACCGTCACCGCTTCCAGCGGCCTGGATACGGT
>CAZACO010000654.1:0-2957 GCA_964483185.1 uncultured Desulfobacteraceae bacterium | reverse complement strand
TCTCAACTCATCCGCCGCGGCCCACAGCCTGGTCTCAATCTGGTTGTTGTTCCCTGCCATATGGTCTGAACTCTTTCACTACCATTCGTGAATTTGTCAGCCTTCTCAATGGTGCGAAAAGGCATAATGATATTACACATATCCCCCGTCTTCCCGTTCCAGACCAGCTCCACCTCCCGCTTATCTTCAAACAACAGAAACCGATACTTCTCCGGCAACGGCTTGTCCGCCTCAATAAACCGGATGATCTCCTGCTGTTCCTGTTCCGTCAATCGCGGCATGAATATCCTCTTTTCACCTATCCCACTTTACCCTCCACCTCAACTGTGGATCCAGATGGGGATCGTACGCATATCCCTTCTTTGCCCCCGCATCCGGGTCTGTCTCCGGCGTCACCAACCCCACCGGCGGATTGTTCGCCCGCTGCTTGTCCTTATGCTCATACGAATCAATCGGCCGCTTGTTTTCATTCTTGTTCTTTCGTGTCATCAATCATCATCTCCAGTCCGGCTTGTTTTTCGAGAATCTGGTGCGGTGGCTGCCGTACTGCTATAAGAAACCACGGAATCGGGTTCGGATACTGCTGCTTGATAGGCAATTCCCTTTTTCTCTCTTTGCACAAGCCGTTTTCCCAAGGCGGCTTGTCTCTTCCGAAGGTCCTCAAATATAGCCCGGACATCGAAGTTATGTTTTTCAGCCAAACGTTCCCTCGTCTTTCGAATCTCATCAACTATGGGATCTTCATACATGGCGCTATACCCCCATTAGTTCCTCTGGAGTGCAGATGACTGGCAGGCTATATCCTTGGGCATTACATATTACGGAGGCTCAAGTCCAAAATTCGTCTGACGAAAACACCGGCGTTTTCGCCCAGTGGTGAGCCAGACAAGGTAATCCATTCCCGGCCTGAAGCTCGCAGAGAAAAGTATCCTTCTTTCCCGCCGCCACAAAGAAAAAGGGCCACATATTACCCAACTCATGGACCAAGATGACGCCCTGTACAGGTTGCTCAGGGGGATCGGACAGCTCCCTAAACAACTCGCTTGTCAGCCCAGGTCTCGCATCGGATTTTGCCTCTGTTACAGAGGGTTATCCTGCAATAGCAAGCATGTTCGCCCGCAGGCAAACATGCTTGCTGTAGGCTCGGATTTAACCGATGGTATCCGATACGATCTGGAGGAGTTTATCAGGGGAAATCGGTTTGGACAGAAACAGGTTGGCCCCTGCCTCAATCCCCAGTTCCCTGTCTTCATCCCGGCTCTTTGCCGTCAGAAAGACAATCGGCGTGTCCCTGTAATCTTCTCTTTCCCGGATCTTCCTGCAGAGTTCAAAACCATCCATTTCAGGCATGATGATGTCGAGCATCAACAGATCATAGCCGTTCTGATCGAGTTTCTTGAGGGCTTCGGCGCCACCGGGGGCCAGATGGACCTCATACCCCTCGGGCTTCAAGAGCTCGTTGAGCGCAACGCGCACCAGTTCATCATCATCCACAACAAGAATCGTCTTTGCCATGTTAAGTTACTCCTTTCCCGAGCTTTTAGCTGGAAGGAAGACCTTCACTTCCGTCCCCTTACCCTGCTGACTCTTGATTTCAAGCCTTCCGCCATGGGCTTCCATGATGCCGAAGCAGAGGGAAAGGCCCAGGCCCGTCCCCTTTCCCACCGGTTTCGTACTGAAGAAGGGCTCAAGCACCTTGTTTAAATGTTCCTCGGGGATTCCCACACCCGTATCCTTTACCGAGACCACCACAAACGGCGCACCCTCATGGTCCATCAGGTATGAATGGATCGTCAGCTCCCTGGTCCCGGTCATCTCATCCATGGCATCCCTGGCATTGGATATGAGATTGAGGAAGACCTGTTCCAACTGATTGGAATCGCCGACAACCTTTGGAAGGTTTTCAGTGAGTTTCCGTACAATGGCGATGTTGTGGTTGAGGAGCTGTTGACCGGTAATGATCAAGGCGTTTTCCACCGGCTGGTTGATGTCGATTTCCCTGAAATCGGGCTGGGTCTGTCTGGAAAACTCCCTCAGATGCTCAACAATCTTTTCGATTCTGTTGTTGCATTTGCGGATGATCTCCAGCCGCTCCCGTTCCGGAAAATCTTCCGGAAGATTCTTGAACATCACGTACAGGATGGTCTGAGAGGCCATGAGGGGGTTGTTCAGTTCATGGGCCACACCGGCAACCAGCTCCCCGAGTGCCCTCATCTTGGATGCTTCTATAAGACTGGCCTGGGTGGCCCTCAGCTTCGCCTCCAAGAGCTTCTGTTCGGTGACATCCTTGAATATCCCGGCGGTTCCGATCACGTTGGCTTCCCCGTCTCGAAGCAGAAAAAGCGATGTCAGGATGGTCAGGGCCTCCCCGCCTTTCTGCTTCACCTCCATCTCGTAATTGGCGGCCCTTTCCCTTGAGTGGAGGAGGGCCATGACCTCTCTGGCCTGTTCGATCCCCCTGACATAGAACCGGGAGATGTGGGTCCCCAGGACCTCATCCTTCGGGTATCCTATGATCTCCTCCATGGCACGGTTCTGATAGGTAATGTTCCCCTTGAGATCCGTGGTCAGGATCCCGTCAACAGAGCTCTCCATGACATTTTCAAGAAATTCCTTGGTCTCCCGAAGCTCCTTTTCAAGGCTTCTTCTCAGGGTGATGTCCCGGACAATCTCCACAAATCCCGTGGCCCTGCCCTCCGGGTCCTTGATGGCGGTAATGGTGGTGTGGGCCGGAAACCGCTCGCCGTTTTTCCTGATCCGAACCATCTCCAGTTCACAGACCCCTTCGGTCCTCGTCCGCTTGGACATCTCTTTCTGGATCCCTCTTTCGCGGTCCTCGGGAAGAATGGTGATGCCGATATTCCGGTTATTGAGGACTTCATCCTTTTTCCAGCCGAAGAGCCTTTCCGCGCCCCTGTTGAACTCGATGATGTTTCCGTAGAAGTCAAGGGCCACGA
>CAZACO010000653.1:0-2964 GCA_964483185.1 uncultured Desulfobacteraceae bacterium | reverse complement strand
CGGCAACGCGATGCTTTTTTTAAGTTTCACGATAGAAGCATTCGTAGGGGATCACTTCAGTGTCGCCGGATCGAAAACAGGCAGTGGCCATGCAGCCGATGTGCATTTCATCTTCCGGAACGTAGTTGAGCCGTCCCAGGGCGGACAAGACGGCATATCGATACCGTCTTCGCATCTCAGCTTCTTCGGCATAGGGCCCGCCGAACACCATGACACCCAGAAGAATGAGTTCCTTGGTTTCTTTGTTGACCATGTCGTCGGCGAATTTCTGGGGTGTGTGTTTACGGTGGGGCTTTTCCTGTCCACATCTCTTTTCGTGGCTCTGAATGGCGGCAAAAGGATCTTGCCAGAGGCGCGCCTGGATATCTTCTCCCCCGATCATTCTCTCCTTCAAATAATCAGGATGCTTGGGGCGTGAGGGCTCAAAGGAGATTTGAGATACAAGTCCCAGTCCCATCAGCAGCGCAAGGGCGACAATGCCCCCTGAGATTGGAAACCCCGACAAGGATTTGTCTTTCTGTTCCATCGATCTGGGTATCCTGAGCAAAAGGTTCAGAGGCTTCGGGAGTAAAAGAGGGCGTCCTTAACCAGTTAAATAACTGTTCTTGGAGTCGTTATTGTATTATTGAAGGATTGTCCCCCCTCTCATGCGCGATTGTCTTCTTCAAAGATGCGTTCGATAGGTTTAATGCCCTATTCAAGATGTGACACCACTTTTCTTCATTATTCATTACGCCCACTTACCGTGGTCCGACCCCAGCCCCTATATCCCCCCGTCCCTATATCCCCCGGTGAGGCTTCCGGCGATCATCAGAAAATCTGATGTTGTTTCTTACCATCAGGCTGACGGGTCGACCGGAGGCGGATCCAGGTGGATATCCCGCTGGGGAAAGGGGATGACAATGCCGGCATCGTTGAAGCTCATGTAGATCTCTCGGTTCAGCGTGTGTATCAGCCTCCCTTTATCATGGGGCCGTTTGGCCCAGCACAGGAGTTCGAAATCAAGGGATGAGTCACCAAAGGCGCGAAACCGGACGCGGGGTTCCGGTTCCTTGGCCACTAAATCGTTTTTCTTTGCCACATCCAGAAGGACCTCTTCCACCTGGTTGATATCGGTACCATAGGCCACCCCCACCTTGGTTCTCACCCTGAAGCGAGGTATGGGAGCGCTTTCGTTAACGACCTTGACATTGGTGATGACCGAGTTGGGGACGCAAATAAGGATCTCGTCACGGGTCAAAATACGGGTGCTGCGGAGGCCGATTTGCGTCACCTCCCCCCGTTCTCCCGAGTCAAGGACAATGTAGTCCCCGGTCGTAAAGGGTCGATCCAGCAGCACGCTCACACCGCCAAAGAAGTTGGCAAGGGTTTCTCTGGCGGCCAGGGCCACGGCAACGCCGACAACACCGGCCGAGGCGAAAATCGCCGTCACCGGAAGGCCGAAATCGCCCGCAGCATACCAGACAAGGCCGAATAACAGGAGCAACGTGGCGACACGTAAGCTGAGCGTTATGAGGTTGTCGTCGATGCGCTTTGGTTTCAGGCGCGGCGAGGATGTGATGCCGCGGACCAGGATATTACCCAGCACAAAAATGGTGATGCCGGCAAAAACAAAAAAGCTCAGTTCCAATCCGACGGAAACGACCGAGAGAACCGTGCCGGTTATATTGATCTGCTGGTCAACGAAATATTCGATAAGCAGGCAAAGGGCCATCCCGCTTATGGGAAACAGCAACCTGCCGACCTGCCACCGAGACGCCGCTCGCTTTTCAGACCGATGGTATTCCATTCCGTAGATGAGCCACACCACCATGGCTCCCAAGAGGAGTGAAAAAGCCATGCCGATCCATTGCCACAGGGTCTGGCCAAAGAAGGGGGTCTTTGACCATTCAGGGAGCCCGTCTACCCACTCGCTGGGGATCATCCAGCCGGGAGAGTAGATGTACGATTCATAAATATTCTCCGATGCGCCGGGTTTATAGGGGAGATGCTTCACCCGCTGATAAAATTCCGGAAGACGCGCTATGGTCCCGGGGGTAAAGAGAAACCTGCCCTCGCGAGGACCCTGTGCGACCCGTGCGATCGTGATCTCGGTGTACGGGATCGTCCACCGGGACCGTCCCTTGGATTCCATGGCATGAAAATCAGGGATCTCCCGGTATGGGGGCAGATCGATCCGGTCGAGGACCTCTTTCAGCAAGAGCACGGATTCTATCCCTGTGGTCTCCATCAGCGTGGGTGGGACCTTGCTGAGGTCGAGGCAGGTTTCGGTACGTTCCAGGAGCCCCATCGCCTTTTTGCTTCGATATCCGGCCTTCATTTGAGTCTGGTATGCGCGGTCCATGGTTTCCAGGAAGTTCTTCATGGTAGCCCTCGGGCTCTTGGTATTCAGCCGCGCTAACGGATGAAAATCAATACCCGCGACATGGCCCGGCCCGGCCGGGATTTCAGAAGGGTTTCCCTCCTCACCAACAGACAAGGGAACGTCAAATAATAAAAAAACGGCGGCGACCAGGATCGCCAGCCAGGTCCCTGAATGTAGCCGTTTCATTTACTGCAACCTCCCTACCATCCATTCTTGCCCGCCGAAAAATCCTTTCCCCTCTCACCGGATATGTCAGCAGCGGGTCTACAGAACACTAACCGATTTTTCATCCCGGCACAAGACCTCCAATCTTTTCAGAAGAGTGCTCTGCTCTGGCGGGTCGCCAAGCCATCATATTGAAATTCAATCAGTATGTTTCCCAAAATACGAATGGAGTAGGGTCAGCCCGTTGATGGATGACCCCATTTCACATTAATACGCTCGCAGGTAACCGTTCTCACAGGACAGACTCGCTTCCTTCATTGCCAGGTATTCGTCAAAGTCCATCATCACGTCGATGATGCCGTCCGGAGTGATTTCGACAACCCTGTTTGCCACGGTGGACACAAACTGATGGTCATAGGAGGCAAAGAGCACCA
>CAZACO010000652.1:1516-2966 GCA_964483185.1 uncultured Desulfobacteraceae bacterium | reverse complement strand
TCGACGTCATCAATTTTGACGCCTATCAGCACGCGGACAAGATAGCCCTCTACCATAAGGAGTTTAAGGCCTTTCTGGAGCGCGGAGGAATGCTGGCCTGGGGGATAGTGCCCGTCACTAATGAGTTAATAGAGAAGGAAAGCGTCCAAGGTCTGGTTGAAATGCTGGATCGGGGTATTGAACGCCTTGCCAGTAAGGGCATTGACAAGGAGATGATCACATCTTCTTCGTGGTTGATGCCCTGCTGTGACACCGTATTGATGACGCCTGAGAACTCGGATCGGGCCTTCAGCATGACGAGGGAGATATCTCAGATCATGCAAACCAAACCTGGATTTGTTAATTCGTAAGCGTTCAGGAGGTTTTCACTAAGGCAACCGGGGGTGTTTCGGCAAAGAGAGTTGGAATGGGAGGATAGAACCTATAAACAGTTCAAAAAAAGGAGGCAACAACATGTGGGAGGCAGAGAAGTGTAATCTTTGTGGCGATTGTCTGGTTCGATGTCAGTATGTGGACTTTGATGAAGATAAAGCCGTTTCGCAGATCAAGGAACTGATGGCTGGAAAACCGGCTGAAATCCTGAAGGAATGTATCACCTGCTGTGCCTGTAACGAGTACTGCCCGACAGGCGCCAATCCCTTTGATCTGATAAACAGGCTTCAGGAGGTTCATCAGTC
This sequence comes from uncultured Desulfobacteraceae bacterium, assembly GCA_964483185.1. Classification (GTDB taxonomy): domain Bacteria; phylum Desulfobacterota; class DSM-4660; order Desulfatiglandales; family Desulfatiglandaceae; genus CAZACO01. The sequence goes on along the minus strand of CAZACO010000652.1, from coordinate 2,289 downwards.
CCTCCCCATACCTGATAAAATGAGGAAGTTTATGGATGCCGGGGCAACGGTGCCTTCCGCACTCAACAAGGGTGATGAATCAAAGCCGGCCCTATCACTCTGTGTCATGGACCATCCTTTGCCCGATGATGCGGTGGGGGGCCAGATGTTTGACGGCATGACCGTTGCCAAGGGCGGTGAATATTTCTGCTACTTGGGCTACGTGCATATCGGCATGGATAGTCCACTTAAAGAACATGCCCAGTCGTTTGTGGACAGACTTGCAGGTATCGGCTCTGATGAGATCGTATTGCTCCATGCAGACTGTCATGCCCTGATCAACAAGATGCCTGAATACGGCATTGAAGTCCCTTTCAAGGCAACGCATATCATCGAATATATGAGGGACTACCTCAAAGCGAATCCCGACCGAATTTCGCCCCTTCATCGAAAAATAGCATACCAGCGGCCCTGTGCCTCCCGATATTCTCCTGAGATAGAACCTGTCCTTGACGAGCTGTTCGAACGTATCGGAGTAGAAAGGGTCTCAAGAAAATATGATCGAGAATCCGCCTTGTGCTGCGGTGGTATGTTTTCGAGGATTTACCCGGATCGCATTAAGCCTACGATGGCGGCGAATCTCCAGGATGCAAGAGACAACAAGGCAGAGGCCATGGTTTTTCTCTGCCCTCTCTGCATGGTTACCCTCGGGAAACCCTCAAGTGAACAGGGCCTAAAACCGATTTTCATATCGCAGCTTGTCCGGATGGCCCTCGGAGAAATTCCGTTCCCTG
>CAZACO010000652.1:0-1416 GCA_964483185.1 uncultured Desulfobacteraceae bacterium | reverse complement strand
AGTCCAAGGTAGGTCTTGCGGATGACTTCATCCTGAAGCAACTGATCCCCGGTTCCCTCGGCGATGATTTTCCCGGACGAGAGGACATAGTTGCGGGTGGCCATCTTGAAGACAGTGCCGACTTCCTGTTCCACGAGGAGCACGGTGATCCCGAGTTCGGAGATTTCCCCGATCTTCTCAAACACCTCTCCCCTGGATATGGGGGCCAGACCGGTAGACGGCTCGTCAATACAGAGCAGTCTGGGCTCGGACATCAACGCCCTGCCTATGGCCAACATCTGCTGCTCGCCCCCGGACAGTGTGCCGGATATCTGCCGGGACCGATTCTCTAAAACCGGGAATAGGGCATAGACCTGCTGGAGGTTTTTGAGGGCCTCCTTTTTGTCTTTCACGAGATATGCCCCTGCATGGAGATTTTCCAACACCGTCATTTCTCTAAATGGGCGTCGCCTTTCGGGACAGTGAATGAGACCCCTCTTGACGATGTCATGGGCAGGGACCTGGTCGATTCTCTCCCCATCAAAGCTCACCCGCCCCTCAATGGTGATGTCTTCTCCGGCAGACCTCCGTGTGAGCTCCCTTTCCCAGGCCACGAGACCGGTAATGGCCCTCAGCAACGTGGATTTGCCTGCGCCGTTTGGCCCCACAAGACTGACCAATTCCCCTGTATCAACCCCCATACTCAGGTTGTTGATCAGCAGGGCCCGATCATAGCAAACCCTTAAATTGGCGACTTCAAGCAGCACCCTCAGATTCCTCCCTCACCCAGATATGCCTTGATCACCTCGGGCTGTTCCACCACCTCTTGGGGTGTTCCGTCCGCAATGATGGTGCCGAAATTGAGGACGATGATTCGATCTACAATCTTCATCAGTTGCTGGAGCTTATGCTCCACAATGATCATGGCCGGTCCTTCACTATGCAATCGACCGAAGCGCCCTCCCTTATGAAGCCTGTGGATCGATTTGGCCATGAGATCGGTTTCAGCGGGACTGAGGCCCCCGAAAGGCTCGTCAAGGAGGAGCAGTTCGGGTTCTGTAGCCACGGCCCGGGCCACTTCGAGGCGCTTGAGATCCCCTTGGGAAAGGGTGGAGGCCTTTTCAAGGGCCATGTCAGAGATCCCTGCAAACTCCAATGCATCCATGGCCTTGGCTTCCACTTTTTTGACCCACTCACCCCGTTTCATGGCTCGGGGGGAGAGGCAGGAGACCATGACATTGGCAATAATGGGGAGCCTGCGAAAGGGCCTCATGTTCTGGAAGGTACAGGCGATCCCTAAATTTACGATATTCCAGGTCTTGAGCCCGACAATATTTTTGCCCCTGAAACGGATGCGGCCCGCGTCAGGTTTCAAGATGGCCGTGATCAACCGCAAGATGGTTGTCTTTCCAGCACCATTGGGACCAATCAGCCCTA
>CAZACO010000651.1:0-2968 GCA_964483185.1 uncultured Desulfobacteraceae bacterium | reverse complement strand
GTGCCACCACCACCCTGATTTTCTTTTTCATAAGGAACTTCTCTTTTCAATGACCCATAGACTTAAAAAATCGGGGGATTCCAGGTGCCATAAGAACGCTTGAGGGCCTTTGAAATCTCCCCTTGAGTAACCTGGGCCTTTACGGATTCTACAATGACCTCCATGAGATTCCCGTCTTCCTCACAGCAGCGGGCTACGGCATCCAGAGCCTCTCTCACTCGTGCCCCATCCCGTTCATTCTTGATCTTTTTGAGTTTCTGTTCCTGAATTTGAAGGGTCTCCGGTACTTCAAAAAGCTCTACAGGAAGCTCTTCATCCTCCATCTGGTAACAATTGACTCCCACAATCGGCATCTTGCCCGACTCAATCGCCTGCTGGTATTCATATGCTGAATTGGAGATCTCTTTATGTATCCAGCCGGTCTCCGCTGCCTTGACAATCCCTCCCATTGCATCTATTTGTTCTAAAAGCCTGCGTGTTTCTTCTTCCACTTTGTTGGTTAATGTCTCCACAAAATAAGAACCCCCTAATGGATCGATGGTGTGGGTCACCCTTGTTTCCAATTGCAGGATCTGGTTGGTCCTGAGAGCCGTGAGGGAAGAAAGCTCAGTCGGTGTGCACAACGCCTCATCATATCCATCAATATGAACCGACTGGGCACCACCTAATACTGCCGACAGGGCATGGTAGGCCGCCCTCGATATGTTATTGAGAGGCTGTTGGGCGGTTAGGGCGACTCCTGCGGTCTGGACGTGAAACCTCAGAGTCAAAGAACGCGGATTTTTCGCCCCGAAACGCTCCTTCATGGTGCGAAACCAGATCCTTCTGGCAGCACGGTACTTGGCAATCTCCTCAAAAAAATCATTGTGAGCGGATAGGAAAAAGCTGAGTCGCGGGGCAAAACTGTCTACGTCGAGGCCCCGCCGGATCAACTCCTCGGAGCAGGCGGTCGCATTGGCAATAACAAAAGCGACCTCCTGGGCGGCTGAACATCCGGCTTCTCGATAGTTATAGCCGGCAAAGCTTATGGGGTTCCAGCGAGGAACATGATCGGTACAGTATTGAATGGCATCGCAGCTCAATTTAAAAGAAAATTTAGGGGGCAAAAGCTCCGGTGAAACGGTAATGACCGTCTCCATCAGAAAGTCATTTTGGCTCGTGCCAGTCAATTTATCAAATGGGATATTTCGCATCTGGGCATTGGCGAAATACATGGATTGGACAGTAATATTGCAGATGGGCTGGCAGGTGACCAGGGAACTGCTGATTTTATCAATGGGTATGCCATCAAAGAGAATACGCATATCCTCAATGGTGTCAATCGCTACCCCGCCTCGTCCCGCGTCGGCCCGGGCGAAAGGGTCAGTGGAATCAAACCCTCGGAGGGTAGGATAATCAAACACTCCGTTTATGCCCGTGGCCCCTTCCCTGAGAAGGAATTTATACCTCTTATTTGTTTCCTCAGGGGGACCAAATCCTGCCAATTGCCTCAGGGTCCAGGTCCGTCCCCGGTACATGGTCGGATGAATACCCCGAACATAAGGCGCCTGGCCGGGAAAGCCCAAATCATTAAGATAATCCATGTGGGCTGTATCGGCGGGGGTGTATAAAGGTTCAACAGGCAGTCCTGAAAGCGTCTCGAAAACCTCTTCACCCGTTTCTGCAGGTTGGTAAACCCCTTCTTGCCAGTGGTCCTTCTCGCGGTTTATCTCCTCAATGGCAGTATCATTAAACAATGTTGACATGATGTTACCTTTCAAAAGCTCTGTTTACCCCAACGCTGCAAAAGTCTAGGATGCCGCAGATATTAGGCGTCCAGGTCCTTGATCTTGAAACCGGATAGGTTTCTAAAAAGATCCTCGCCATAGGACACCTCATCTCCACGCCCGATCGTCTCTGTATGATTCGGGTTGGTCATTTGATTTCATTCCCCTGGGAGCAAACAGGTATTTAACACCTCTTCGACCACTGAGTAGGGGTCATTCCTCTGTCCAATGATGCTCTCGATATATTCCCTTTTCTTGCCAGTCCCTTTGAGACCCTTGAAAATAATCTTTTGGAGTTCATCCTTGAAGATCAGTCCCAATTCCTGTTCGACTCTGCTATATTTGACTCTGTCGATTGCCCTGCTCTTTCGCAGGTAGGCCTGATGTTCTGCTATTGTTGCGGCAAGTTCATCGATACCCTGGAGATCTTCCGGTTTGTTAGCGGCAGAAACAGTCTGAACAACACGGGGGATCCATTCTCCTTCCTCAAAAGATCCGGCTGTCAAGGCACCCTGCAAATGACGAAGGGATCTGTTGGCCCCGTCCAGGTCTGCCTTGTTGAGGACAATGATGTCCGCGATCTCCATGATTCCCGCCTTCATGGCCTGGATATCATCTCCCATACCGGGTGTAACGAGCAAGAGACATGTGTGGGCAATATGGATGATGTCGATCTCGTCCTGTCCGGCTCCCAAGGTCTCTACGATGACGACCTCATTTCCCATGGCCTCCATGATACGGATCACATCGTATGTGGCCCGGGACAGACCGCCAAGATATCCCCTTGAGGCCATGCTGCGGATATAGACGCCATCGTCCTGGGAATGGCGTTGAAGCCGGATGCGATCTCCCAAAAATGCCCCGCCCGAGAAGGGACTGCTCGGATCCACTACCACCACCCCCACCTTCTTGCCCTGTTCGCTGAATTTGCCGATGAGATGGTCGGTCAATGTGCTCTTGCCGGCCCCGCCGGCCCCTGTTATCCCGAGGATCATCGCATGGCCCGTATGGGGGTAGACAAGGCTCATCACTTTGTGGTGGTCGTCCATCTCATTTTCTACCAAAGTGATCAGACGGGCGGCCGAACGGCGGTCGCCTGTCAATAACCTCTTTACCATCTCATCGGTGCTTGGTTTCTTCTTCATCGCCTATTCTTCAACATGGTCTTTGATATAGTCCACGATGGATTCTGTGAGAGATCA
>CAZACO010000650.1:0-2972 GCA_964483185.1 uncultured Desulfobacteraceae bacterium | reverse complement strand
GGTAAAATGGACCCGAATCAACGCTTCACCATAAATAAAGAGATTGTATACCGGGAGGAGGATGACGGGGCGTTTCTGTTCGATCCTGATTCCGGGAACCTGAAATATATGAACCTCACCGGCAAAGAGACCTTTTTGATGGTCAAAGAGAAGGGGGATCTCAGTCAGGCGATCGCCCATATTCACGGCAGGTATCCTGACGCGGACCCGGAGCAGATCCAAAAGGATGTGAAAACCTTCTTAGAGCAACTCAAAGAAAACGGGTTTGTTTCTCCCCAGGATGGGGAGTAACAGGCCATCTTTTTGCCATCAGCAGATCTGATGCCAGCCAAAGAACCAGCCTTTCAACTGTCCAACCTCTATATTTATCAGACTGATTCCTGCAACCTCTGTTGTTCACACTGCTGGATCTCCCCCAAATTTTCGCATAGCAAACAGAACGGCGTCCCTTTTGATTCTCTGAAACGCCCGATTTCAGAGGCCAAGACCCTTGGCCTTCAAAGCGTCAAAATAACCGGTGGAGAACCGCTATTATACCGCGAATTGCCCTCACTTCTGAGTTTTTTGGATTCCGAGGGATTAAGTGTATCGATTGAGACCAACGGCACCCTGTTGGATAAAGATATCGTCAGCCATTTCAGCTCCACGAATGTCCAACTGGTTTCCGTCAGTGTTGATGCGGCTTCTGAACCCATTCACGATGAGATCAGGGGGGTAAGAGGAAGTTTCAACCGCACAGTAGAAGGGCTTCGTCTTCTCTCCAAGGCCGGTATGAACTCGCAGGTCATCATGACCCTTCAGCAGAAAAACAGGAAGGAAATCCCGGGGGTCATTCGGTTGAGCGATGAGCTGGGGGCCAGGTCTTTAAAGATAAACCATCTGATTCCCACCGGGAGAGGAAAAAAGGCCTTTGCGAGGGGGGAAGATCTAGGGCTTGAAGAACTCATCCGCCTTTACCGAATGATGGAAGAAAAATGCCCCAGGCCGGAGAATCTTGAAATTATCTTCGATCTTCCTTTGGCCTTCAGGTCGATAGATGCGATTAAGAGAGGGGGTACCAGAGACTGCCGGATTTTGAACATCTTAGGCATTCTTGCCAATGGAGATTACTCTATCTGTGGCATCGGCCAGACGGTTCCGGAACTTCGAATGGGCAATATCCATCGTGATTCCATTTCCAGCGTATGGCGCAACAATCCGATCCTAAGAGATCTGCGCCGATCCCTTCCCTCGAAGCTCAAGGGGATCTGTCATGACTGTATCTTCAAGTTCCAATGTTTGGGCGGTTGCCGGGCAAATGCATACGCCCTTACCGGCGATTTCTACGCCCCCTATTTTCTGTGTCAGAGACTATTCGATGCAGGAAAGTTTCCTTCTTCCAGGCGGATCAGTCCAAGGTGCGACCTATGAGGATAACGCTCAGCCTGGCAGGCATCCATATGACCATCGTGTTTCTGGGCCGGACCAGAGAGGTGGCCCACGTGTACGACCATTTTTTTAAGGGGTTTATTACACAAAGCGACCGAACCGATGCCCTCCTGAAGGTCGGTTTCCTCCCTGACTCTGTAAGCGGGGGGCCTTTTGATACGCGAAAAACGTATCCTGTTTCTCAGATGCCTGTTCCCAGCCGTCTCCCCAACCATGAGGTGGCCCGATGGCTCAAGGAGATCGGGGAAACCCCTGAAGACCTCCCTTTTGGCAAAGAGACGCTATGCACCCTAGTACAAAATGGGCTCCTTTTGTATTCCCCCGAGACCGCGGGAGGCCGGATCTATCTCTTAAGAGACGGTCTTGGGAATTTTCGATCCCTCTATTCCCTTTTTCGGCTCTATCTTGCCCAGGCCTTGGGCGAAACAGGGGGGTGCTTTCTCCATGCGGCCGCCATGGTTAGAGAGGGGAGGGGGTATCTCTTTCTTGGAGATTCAGGGGCAGGAAAGAGCACCCTTTCACGCTTGTGCAACGACTACCAGATATTTTCCGATGACGGCCCGATCGTTCACCATCGAAATGGCGTCCATACGGTGTATCCCTCACCATTTCATCAACAGGATTCCCTTATGGGACTCGATGAACAGGTCGTTGGCATAAGCGCCCCGATCGCAAGGCTCTGTTTTCTTGTCAAGGACAAGGGGATATTTCTTGAGGAGATACCCAGGGACAGGGCCTTTTCCATGATTCTGACCCGTCACATCCATTTCTTTCACCATCTTTCCAGCTCGGCCAGGGTAAAACTGTTTGATTTTTTTTCCAGTGCGTGTCATAATATCGCTTTAAACTATTTCCATTTTTCAAAGGAAAAGGATGTATGCTTGTTCTTGGCCCAAATTAACGGGGGATGAGATGGCGAACCAGGAGAAGACAAAAGAGAGGGCTCCGTACGAAGCGCCCCGACTCTTTGATCTGGGCGGGGGGATCGCCTACGCAGGTTACGGAGGCGGCGGTGGCGGCGGTGGCTGCAGGAACGGAAACCGGGATGGCGGTGAATGCTTTAACGGCAATAAGGCTGCCGGCGGCAATTGTGTAAACGGGAATAAATTTAGTGGCGGAGGCGGAAGTCCCGCATCGAGCTGCGAGAACGGCAACCAAAACGTAGAAGGGAGCTGCACAAATGGAAACTGGGCGGGTCAGGGGTGCAGTAACGGCAATAAGTTTTAGTCACCCGGTCCTGTAAAGCCCTATCCAGGGAAGGTCCCTTAGATCATCCATTTCCAAAGAATATCCAGGGGAAATTGCTCAAGCTCCCGGTTCAGTATATCCTGCCTCACCGGGCAACTTGCAACAGATGGCCAATCTGCTGGAACGGCCCGATGAAATCCTGATGGCCTGCCCAACATCAGCCCACAACAATGAAATCGCCTTGGCAGTGCGTCTTGCGACCTGCAAGGGTCGACCTTTTTCCGGCTCATCACGGAAGATCTGCGCCATGATCTCTTTTCGGGGAAAAAGGGTTTCTATCAGAAACCTGACCTTGG
>CAZACO010000649.1:0-2984 GCA_964483185.1 uncultured Desulfobacteraceae bacterium | reverse complement strand
ATGACCTGGCTTAGACTCCCTGCAGGCTGATGGGGTCCTGAAACCATCTTACTCGACCAATGTCATCTTGTTTTGGGGTATAGGGACCCCTAAGGCGAGCCCGCCTTTTGTGTAGTACCAACGTATCCCCTTCTTGGGATTGTAGGCTGACATGGAAGCAGGGTAATAGAGGGAGATGGCCGGAAGTTCGTCCGCATAGATTCCCTGGATCTTCCATACCAGTTTCTTCCTTTTTTCCGGATCCATCTCAGCCACCTGGATATGGAGCAGATCCAGCAGCTCCTGGTTGGCCCCGTACCTCGCCGAATTGACCGATCCCTTCGCCTCCGGGCTGATCATCATATTGAGGATCCTGGCGTCGCCTAACAGACCTCCGTGGCCCGAAATAGCCAGATCAAAGTCCCAGTTTCTGATCCGGGCGTCTGTCGAGGCCTGTTCCATATTGACGAGTTTGACCCGAATGCCGGCCTTCTCTAGCTCCCTTTTGATCACCTCGCCATCCCTGTCTGAAACAGATTCCCCTGCCACGGTTATGTTGGAGGCCAGGAGCTCCACCTCCAGCGGCCGTCCGTCCTTTTTGTAGAAACCATACGCATCTCCTTGGTAACCGATGGCCTCCAGGATCTCTCTGGTCTTGGCCGGATTCGGATCATATGCCGGGGTGTCGGGGTTGTAGAATTCATGGTCCACTGAGAGGAGTCCAAAGGAAGCAGGCGAACCAAAGCCGCGATGGGCCTTGTCGATGATCTCCTGCTGATTGATGGCATGGGCAAGGGCCTTCCGGAACCGTTTGTCGCTCAAGGGCGGCTTCCGGTGATTGATCATGAGCTTCTTGTTCCATCCCCTCGCGTTTTCGATGACGACCATCCCTTTATCCTGAAGCATCCCGGCCATATCGGGCCGGATGCTCACCAGATCGGCCTTTCCGCTCAACAGGGCCATAAGCGGCTTTCCGGTTTTCACATAGATGAGTCGGTCCACCTTCGGTCGGCCGAGAAAATAGTCTTTGTTGGCCTCGTACAGATAGGTCCCTTTGGCCTTATTGAAATCCACAAACCTGAAAGGCCCTGTTCCGATGAATGCACCGGGATCGTTGTATCTCTTGGGATCATCCACTTTTTCCCATATATGCTTTGGGATAATCGGCATGGTCCCGCCCACATAGGCCAGAAACGGCGCATACGGCCTTTTCAGCCTGATAATCACCCGGTGGGGCCCGTCGGCCTCAGCCCCGGCCACGGCCTCCATCGGGACCCAGGCGTAGGGATGTTTGATGAAGTAGTTGACCGTAAAGGCCACATCCTCCGCGCTGAACGGTTTTCCGTCGTGCCAGTTGACCCCTTCCTGAAGCTCAAACAGAAAGCCCTGAGAACCGGGATCGTATCGCCACGACTTGGCCAAGGCCGGGATATAGCCGCCCCTGTCCTTCCAAACCAGGGTATCAAAGACCCAGCTCATCCTGACATATCCCGGTCCTCTCGGATAATGCCGGTAGGGATTGGGATATCCCCAGTCCCCCTTGCCATCGCCGATCCGGATCTCATTTGCCTTGTCCTGGGCCAGAAGAGGAGACGTCTCGCCGATGACAAATACAGACATCAGTAGAAGGACGAATATCCATTTAAGATTGAACATGAATAGATTTCTTTTCATCATATCCTCTTTCAAGTTTCAAGTTTGATGGTCCCGTAAAAAGTATATTTTCTCGCAAAGACGCCAAGAACGCCAAGAAAAAAAACCGTTCAATATGAATACGTTAGCTTTGCGGGCGTTGCGCCTTTGCGCGAGATGTTGACTTCTTACGAATGCATCAAGTTTCGTCCTTGGATTCACGATTCAGGGTTCGAAGTGTCCTCTTCCCAACAATTCCTGCAGACCTTCCGGCCATTCCTTTCCATCAGTTTAGAGGCCATGACCGGTTCGCCGCACGTTTCACAGGCAACCGAGGGTTCGATCACCGCCTTTGGGGGCAGAACAACATTCACCGATCGAATCGAAAAAAGTTCCTCCGTGGGTGTACCTAAGATCTCACGACACCTCTGATGATGCAGTTCCCAGAACATCTTTCGCTCATCCTCGCTGGCCGTCTCTTCCCTGATTTTTTTAAACAGCTCGCGATGCTTTTGGTCGGGTTCGCTGACATCCGGCTTCTTGGCCACCCTGATACCTTTTCCTGACTGCCTTCCCAAAAATGTAAACACCTGTTTTCCATGGTCTTTGAAGATAAGATTACCTTTGCCAAAGGTGCATCCGGTCAGGACCTGGACCGCATCGACGCCGCACGCATTGTTTTCAACGATGGCAACCATCTCCTCATCCATGGCCCGGCCTTCGTCGAGACGTTTGAGTCCCGCCTTGGCCGCCCTGTAACCGATCGCCAGTCCAGGGCAGATATGGCCATGAAAGTCCGCACACCGCTTGAACTCCTCACTTGCTAAAATCTCATCTGCATTCATATCATTCTCCTCCAGTGAGTGTGGGTTGTCTTTGAGCCAAAAAAAACCACGAGGGCGATCTCTCTTCAGAGATGGATGGCCTTCGTGGCACTTGATCCTGAAACGATATCAATTATCTGCTTTGAACTGTACAACCTACTAAAAAAAGAGGCTTCGTGCCTCTCGGATGTCAAAAGATTATAATGACCATCGCCTCCATGTCAAGCCTTTTTGTATCCTCTCCAATCACGAAAGAGACGCCCAGATTTTGAGTTATTGGCAGCGCTTACCCATCTCTCTTCATTTTTCATTCCAAATTCAGGATTTCGTTGACCTCCAGCCTGCCCCCAACGCCCCTGACCGTCAGGACAAGATCGAAGAGATCGCGCTGCAGGCAGAAGATGGGGTCTTCGCGTGGCAGATATTCCTTGTCTCCTGAAATAAATTTCTGGGCCGTGGGCTGGAAGACCACATCATGGAAGGCCTGAACCGGGTCATATGGCTTCCCTGTGAGAAGGTGTTCCAGATAGTCCGCGCATGCCTCATCTT
>CAZACO010000648.1:0-2985 GCA_964483185.1 uncultured Desulfobacteraceae bacterium | reverse complement strand
ACGTTGAGTCCGGTATATGACCTGAGGGTCCTTTCCCGGCTGGTCGAGGAATTTGATTCGCCCACCAGCAACAGGACCATCCATATGCAACACAAACGAGCCCCCGGGCCTGTCTTTATTCAACGTGAACAGGATGCTGAACCCGGAATCCGTGGTGCCCTGTCAAACCAAACCGTCAGCAATCAGGAGGCCTATACCTATGAATACGGGGACACCGCCCACCTGTACTGGACAAAGGCAAGCGGCGTAGACGCCCTTGGAGACATTATCGCCACAGCGACCCAGACCCTTGACAGCGGCGGGTTTCCGACACGCCAAATCTGGTATGACGGCGTGGGTGCCTTCGATTTTGCCTATGATTATACATACGACACAACCCTTTATCTGAGGACTTCCATTATCTGTTATATGGACGACCCTACCGACAACCCGGATGCCAGAAAGGACTATGAACGTTCGAGCACCTGGAATGAGGATGGCATTCTGGCCACCCAGACAGGCGTTCAATATGATGAAAACGGGAGCAAAGTCTATGAATATAAATGGCGATCCACAACGCTCAAAAACTCGTTGAGGGGTGCGGGTGGGACCGGTTACGATGAATATTACAGAGAATACGAGGGGGGTGTGTTAAGCTATCAGGAAAATATCACGTTCGATTCAGACGGCTACCCTCAGACGTACCGCGCAGACATTAACGGTGACGGGATCTACGAAGAGAGATATCACTCCGCGATTACAAAAACCGTTCAAGGATACCTTGAATCCGTGATCTGGATAGAAGACGGTACGGGCGATAAAACGTCGAAGGCCACGTTTTCATATGACGGGGAGGGACTCCTCAAGACGACCAAACATTACGATGTGGTTGAAGGTGAATTCGTCCTGGACGGAATTGTTACGGATGTGTGGTACAAAAACCCTGTCAATGGACCCACAGGCGGAATGCATGTTTGGTTTACGTCAGATGAGGCAGGGAATCCTGTGGAGGAGTATGAAACAATAACCTGGACGGAAACCCAGAGAATTCATCATTACTATGCTTCCCCTGGAGTCGAGGCCGTTCGATTAACCGATTCCCTGGAAAAGATCCGGCTTCAATGATCTCCGTGACCCGACAGTTGAAGACCGGGTTTTGTCTGCGGGGGGAACGGGGTCAGGCCTTGACCGGCTGACCCCGTCTCTCACCACGGCCGAACCCTGAACTCTTATCGTATCATCTTGAAACAAAGCAAAGAATCTCCAGGAGGTTATATATCATGTTAAATGAGATGAAGATTTTTGATGAAATACCGGGATTTTATAAAATCGTTCCGCTCAATGTTTTTCGAAACACGCCGGGTGTTACTTTCGACAATGTTCCCACTCAGGCCCTCCCCAGGATTGACGCAATTGACCGGGTAATCCATGTAAGCAGTGCCAGCTCGCCGGGACCGGTGGGAGATGTGGCACGACCCTGGTACATGCATCCGCACCAGGACGACAACCTGGTGATTCTCCATGGCACAAGACTTGTAGATATTTACATCAAAAAACATGGTAAAATAAAAAGCTTTGAAGTCACTCCCAACAAAATTATTGAAAACGGCGTGGTTATTTACGAAGGTCCAGCGATGCTGATCTGGCCGCGCGGTGTGTTTCACCGGATTAAAAGTTCGGATGAGGGGTCTTGTGCAATAAATTTTGCTGTACACTACAAAGGGATAGACATACGTACCAATTTCAACATCTACGACATAGACCTTAACACCGGGCGGTTTAAGGTGCTCAGGGAGGGGTTCAAAGATCAGCGGTAGCTCTATTCAACTCTAGCACCTGATTATGCCGGTACCGGGGCGTTGCGGTGATTCCTCCTATTCAACCGATTTTTCTACTTGCCCATCAATTTCACTAAGATTCCTCACAGTTAACCTCTGAACCCTGAACGTTGAACCTTTGAACCCTTCTCCCAGAGGTTCCCCACGGAGCGCCGCCTCAATATGTGCCCATCCGTCTCCTGACAGGCATTCTTTCCTGTTGGGAGCGAAACCTTCATCCCAAATAAGCAACTTGAAATCGCGTAACCGGGATCGATCGAAGGGGTCTATCCCGGAAGAAAGGGAAAGGTGAAGCGACCATCTCCCCAGAAAAAGTGCCCCTGCAGAAAGAATTGTTCTCATATACAGAACTTGGTTTATTAATGTAGAATTTTTTCTTGACAAAACGGGTTCTTGTTCTCAAGATGGGCTCTCAGGCAAGCACGCACCGTTTCACGGGCACCAGCCTGGGTCGGCCCCACGGAGATGTGGAGGATCCCATGGAAAACGCACCCAGATATCCTGTAAAATCACTGGACAAAGCCCTTTCCATACTGGAGGTCATGATCGTTGAGGGCAGGGATCTGACCCTAACGGAAATCGCCGGAAGACTGGGTTTCGGCAAAGGCACGGTACACCGCGTGTTAAGCACCCTGAAGGCCCGAAAATTCGTTTATCAGGACATAGAGACAAAGCGATACGAGTTGGGCATTCGGGCCTTTGAAATGGGGTCTTCCATGAAAAGGGAAGAGGTTTTGATCAAGGCCATGCGCCCCACCCTCAGTGAACTCTTTCTTGAATGCAGAGAGACCATCAACGCCGCCATCCTGGAACATACCGAAATAAAATACATTTATCGGGTGGAATCACAAAAGCCATTGCGATTCTCCATCAAAGTGGGGACGCGATTTCCCGCCCATTGCACCGCAACCGGAAAAGTCCTTCTATCGGATCTCTCCGATCAGGAACTCCACCGCCTCTACGGCAATCAGGGCGCCATGCATACCCTGACCCCGAACTCCATCAGGTCTTTTGAAGCACTCATGAGGCAGATTCGCGGTATTCGGAAGAAGGCCCTGGCATACGATTTCGGAGAGGCCCTCGTAGGGGTCCACTGTCTTGCCGCGCCGATCCGTGATTCCAAAAAAGGGATCGTCGCCGCCATCAGCATCTCTGTCCCCAGGGACAG
>CAZACO010000647.1:0-2985 GCA_964483185.1 uncultured Desulfobacteraceae bacterium | reverse complement strand
TGGGCGCGGGGCTCAGGGTCTACATCGCCCAGTTCGTCAAAGGGTCGAAATACAGCGAAGTCAATGCCGTGGAACGACTGGCGGATAGCATAACGCTCAGGCAGTACGGCTTGGGCTGTTTTCTCAACAGGAAACCCGATGAAGAGGATATCCGGTCGGCGCGGGAAGGCCTGAAAGAGGTCCAGCAGATCATGTGCAGCGGCACGTACGATCTTATCATCCTCGATGAGGCCAATATCGCCACCTATTACAACCTGTTTTCCGTAGAAGACCTGCTTGCTTTTATCGAGGCAAAACCGGAGCACGTGGAACTCGTGTTGACCGGGAGGAGGGCCGACCCCCGGATCATAGAGGCGGCCGATTTAGTGACGGAGATGAAAGAGGTCAAACACTACTACCATCAAGGCGTTGTAGCAAGGGCCGGCATCGAAAAATAAGACCGGAGCCGGTTACTGGAATCTGGAGGAACGCCTCATCTCACTCCCACGGACCGGCTGGACCCCATGGGCCCCAGGGACCCCACAGGCCCCAATTCATGGACGCATTTTCATTCATTTCCGCTGCCATACGTTGCTCGTCTGCGATCTTCTTTTGTAACGCGAGTTTCTGATAGCGTCCATATGCCTTTTCGTTTCCCACGTAGATACACTGGCAGGACGTGGCATCTGCGTAGACATAATAGATATTGCCCCCGTGCTGGTGAGGGACGAGCCTTCGTTGGGTCAGTGTTTTCAGGTGAGCAAGTTTCTCGGGTGTGTCGGCCAGACGCATCTGGAATCCTGAGGCCGCAAGCAACCGTTCCGTCTCAATGGCGTTTTGGTTCTGGATCGCGGCACAAGCGGTCAGCCCAAATCCAAAACCGGCAAGGATGGCCATCCATTTCAAGGCATCTCTAAAGGGCAAAAAAGAAAAGGTGCGTTTGATAGATGCTGGCATTCTCTCTTCCTCCTTACAGACCTCGCTAAATGGTCGAGTCGTTGGAACGAATCAACCGATCACCTGTTTAACGATCTCTGTCCATATGATTATGCTCATTCCTCTCTCAAGGCAAGGATGATGTAATTATTTTTGAAACCGATGTTGAACCGATCGCCGGTCTTGAAATCGGTTTCGACGAAATAGCCTTTTGGAATCTTTATTCCGTCTGTCGTCAGTTTCACAGGTCCGGTATCCCTGTAGAGGCCCTCCACGTGAATGTATCTCTTTAATCGATAGCTGAGATGACCGACTTTCCTCTGGAGCGTTTGAAGTGTCATATGTGCTATTTCGCAGATTCTGTCCGCCTCTTTATACTTCTGTATAAGCAAGAGCAACTGCCTATCAGAGACAGTGGCGCCTCGCTTCTTCGAATGCTCACGCCCCGTTTTCTCGGTGACTGGAGGCTTCGGTTTGGGCGTTACGGCCTTGAGTTCAACAACCGGTTCCGCACGAACAGACTCTTCTTTGGGGGAGGTCTCTTCTTCAGGAAGCAACTCTTTTAGCATATCATTCCAGTGATCCAATTCCGGGAGGGCATTATCAACCTCTTCATTCCATAAAGAATTCTCATCCCAGATATCCTCCAGGTTCTCGGTTTCGCCATTTTCTCTCAATCTTTCCTTTTCCATCACAGACCTCCTTCACCCCACAGTTTTTCTTCCGTCCTCAGAAGACCCGGTCTATTTGAGGGCTCTGAACCACCAGGACTTGTCTCTTACCAATAGCGCATGGCATCCTCGAAAATCTTCTCCAGGTCTTCGGCGCCGACGGTCCGGGGCGCCAGCTTGATCACCCGGTGTTGAGGGAGTGTCCCCTCGACCAGTCGGGGGATGTCGTCCACGGTGTAACCGATAGCGCCGAGGCCGTTGGGTATACCGAGCCGTTTCATGAACTCAATAACTCGATCTGCCACGATATTACCTGCATCTTCTCCCTTTGCACCGGAGATATCCACACCTAAGGCCTCGGCGGCCCGAAGATGTCTTTCCGGAGAGCCGGGACCGGTAAAGCGAAAGGCTGCCGGGGCATTCAGGACCACAGCAATGCCGTGGGGAACCAGCGGGTGATCTTTTGGATACCCCTCAGCTATATATTTCTTAACCATCCCTGAAACAGGGTAAGACATCCCGTGAGGCAGAGTCACCCCGGCATTGCCAAAACCCACACCTGCAAACGAAGCGGCAAGGGCCATCATACTCCGGGCTTCCACATCCTCTGGATTTTCAACCTCTCGAACCAGGTATTTGGCCACCATCCGCATGGCCTCCAAGGACCAAATGTCACTGATCGGATTGGATCCCTGGTAGGCGGGCCGCAGAATCGGATGCTCAGGTCGTGGCCTCTTGTCAAAGGGGAGTGCCGTGTAGGACTCGATCGCATGGGTGAGCACATCCAATCCCGTGGCGGCAGCGACCAGGGGGGGCAGGGTGGCTGTATTCTCCGGATCGATGATTCCCAATGTGGGTTTGAGCCGGCGATGAGCGATCCCGGTCTTGGCATGCATTTCTTCGAGATCGAATATGGCAACACCGGTTGTCTCGCTCCCTGTCCCGGCCGTCGTGGGAAGGGCAAATAGCGGTTTGAGCGGTCCCGGTATCGGCAGGCCCTTGCCGATCGGTGGATTGACGTAATCCATAAAGTCATCGGGCGGATAGGTCGAATATAGATTCGCCGTCTTGGCCGTGTCGATGGTAGAACCTCCGCCCACTGCGACAAACGCATCACAAGGCTCTGATCTCGCAAAATCAATCGCTTGCTTCATAGAGGTATCGGTGGGCTCAATCCTGACCTGGTCAAACACCGAATAGTCAATCTTCTGTTCTTTGAGGGATGTTAAAACCTTGTCCACGGCGGCCGTTTTTCTGAACTTGGGATCTGTGAAGACGATCACCCTCTTGGCGCCCAGTTCCGCTAAATCCATGCCGACTTCCTGTGACGCCCCTAAACCGAAACGAATATTTGATGCGGCCATTTCAAAAGCATACTCGTATTCCATTTTACCCTCCT
>CAZACO010000646.1:0-2987 GCA_964483185.1 uncultured Desulfobacteraceae bacterium | reverse complement strand
CAGGGACGCCCTTCTTGAGCCTCAGTTTGAGACCGAGCAGTTCCATGGATCGCCGATGATCCTGGCAGTTAACCTTCATTTCCGATGCCTCAATCCAGCGCCAAAAAGGTATTGGGGTCCAGCCCGATGCTGTTCTCCGGGATCTCGTACCTGTCGTGGTCTTTCAGGAGTCTTAAAGAGATGCCTGAGCGTTCGGGCTGCAACTGAATAACGATACTGAGAAGGTCATCCAATTTATGGCATGGATAGGGGATGCCCCGTTCGTTGACTTCCGTAATATGACGATGAGAAAGGGCTGACAGCCATATCTCTGATTCGAACTCCTGAGCAATCCCTTTAAGGCCTTCAAACACCGCTCTTCCGGCATTTTCAAAATCCAGCCCATCAATAATAAGCGTATCCGGCCTGAAGTCCATCCGTTCTGTCAGATTCTTGAGGTTGGCCTGAAGCCGCTCTACGTCAAAGCTCTGGTTAAGATAAGCGAGGGTCATCCGGTTCCTTTCCATGAGGGACCGAAATTCATCGTCATCGTCCATGTGCAGGGACTTTAACAGGTCGGAATAGATGACGTTATAATAGGAGGCAACCTTCTCCGGGTTCTCTTCAAGAGAGATATGGACCAGTTTTCCCTTACGAAAGATCTTATCGAAGGCGATATGAATCAGGCAGGCGGTCTTGCCGACACCGGCCCGGGCCACAAGGACGCCCAAATTCCCCGGTCCTAACCCCCGGTGTGATGATTTCTCCAGGATCTTCAGCGGACTGACCGAAATGAAATCTTTCACTATTTTTTCTCTCCTTTGGATCTCTTCCTTAAATTGGATTTGAGTTCCTCTGCCAGGGACTCGGGGACTTTTACATATCTCGAAAACTCCATGGTAAATTCCGCCTTCCCCTGGGTCAAAGACCTGAGCACGGTTGCATAGCCAAACATCTCTGCCAGCGGGACTTCCGCCTCGATGGTGGTAAAACTTCCGTCCTCGGTAGAGCTTGTAATCAGCCCCCGTCGCTGATTAATGGACCCCATGACATTCCCTTGAAACTCGGAAGGCCCTTCCACAGATACTTTCATGACCGGCTCAAGGATGACCGGCCTGGCCTTCGTATACGCCTGCTTGAAGGCCCCGATGGCCGCCTGGGTAAAGGCCAGTTCAGAAGAGTCCACACTGTGGGATTTCCCATCGTTTATCGTGATCTTCATCCCCACGACAGGAAATCCGAGGGTGAGTCCTTTTTGGAGGCACGACTGGAACCCCTTATCCACGGCAGGGATGTATTCCGTGGGGACCGCCCCTCCCTTGATCTGATTGACAAACTCATACGTCGCCTCTTCAGAGGGCTCCATAAAACCTGCCACCCTGCCGTACTGACCAGAGCCGCCGGTCTGCTTCTTGTGCGTGTAGTCAAATACCGCCTGCCGGGTGATGGCCTCCCGGTATGCGACCTGGGGGATGCCGGTAACCACGTTGGCGCCGAATTCTCTCTTCATCCTCTCCACATAAACCTCCAGGTGGAGTTCTCCCATTCCCGATATGATGGTTTCTCCCGATTCCTCATCCACATAGGACTTAAAGGTGGGGTCCTCTCTGATAAACCGGTTCAAGGCCTTTGACATGTTATTCTGGGACTTATTGTCTTCAGGTGAAATGCTCAACGAGATGACCGGCGCCGGTACAAACATGGAAGACATGCTGTAGTTCAGGCCTCCGTCCGTAAAGGTGTCTCCAGAGTAACATTCCACACCGAAAAGGGCGATGATGTCGCCTGCACGGGCCGAGGTCAGGTCCTCCATCTGATCCGCGTGCATCCTCACCAGACGTCCTACCTTGATCTTTTTCCCTGTGCGGGTGATGATAAGGTCGTCTCCCTTCTTGAGCGACCCCTGATAGATCCTGAGATACGTCAACTGCCCGTACGGCGTCACTTCCAGCTTGAACGCCAGGGCCACAACAGGCAACGCAGGATCTATTTGAAGGGAGACTTCGGTTTCATCCCTGTCAAGGTCAAGGGCCACATTTTTTACATCGGACGGGGAAGGGAGGTATATGTTAATCCCGTCCAGTACGGCCTGAACACCGATGTTCTTGTAGGCAGACCCTAAGAATACAGGCGTCAGCATCCTTGAAATGGTACCCTTTCGTACGGCTTCATGGATCAGATCTTCGGTGACATGATCCTCCAAAATGGCCTCCATGAGGTTATCCGAAAACATAGAGGCCGCATCTAACAGCGCTTCTCTTTTGGCCAGGGCATCTTCCACCATTCCCGTGGGGATCTCCTCAATCCGGATCTCGTCACCATTGGGCCCTTCAAAATAGAAGGCCTTCATGGAGATAAGATCCACCACACCGGAAAATTGAGCTTCAAGACCTATCGGTATCTGCATGAGGATGGCGTTATGGTTCAGCTTCTGGCGCAGCTGCTCCACAACCTTGTAAGGATCGGCCCCGGCCCGGTCACATTTGTTGACAAATGCGATTCGCGGGACCTCATACCGGTTCATCTGCCGGTCAACCGTGATGGACTGGGATTGAACGCCGCCCACCGAACAGAGTATCAGCACGGCCCCATCCATGACCCTTAAGGCTCGCTCCACCTCGATGGTGAAGTCCACATGTCCGGGCGTATCAATGATATTGACCCTGTGCCCTTTCCATTCGCAGTGGGTGGCGGCAGAGGCGATGGTGATCCCTCGCTCCCTTTCTAACTCCATCGAGTCCATGGTGGCGCCCACCCCATCTTTCCCCTTCACCTCATGAATGGCAGAGATCCGCTTGGTGTAGTAGAGTATCCTCTCTGTGAGGGTGGTCTTGCCCGAATCAATGTGTGCGCTGATACCGATATTTCTTAATTTTTGAATGTCGTTCACCGTCTAAAAAAACCTCGTTCACTGTGAGTCGTTAGGTATTAGTCATTGGTCATTTAGGCCCTTATTTCCTGGTTTTCTGTCACAAAAAACAAGAAAATCTCTTTGTGGCTCTGTATGA
>CAZACO010000645.1:0-2991 GCA_964483185.1 uncultured Desulfobacteraceae bacterium | reverse complement strand
CGTTACTTGATGAAAAGCTGACCGAAATATTCTATAATAAGATGCGGATACCCTTTCTGGAATATCTTCCCTTTACAATGGCTATACAATTAGATAATAAGAATGTTGTACTATTATTCCATCCGGTGAAGTTGAAGACATTATAAAAAAGTATAGCCCAGGCTCATATGTGATAACTGACCAATCTTCCGACAAGGTCGCTGATGCTATTCTTGATGCAATGGACAGGTATAATAAAAATATGATCCAAGACAATTATGTTGACCAATTCATGGAAAGGTTTTCAAGAGAAAGTTTGACCATTAAACTAATGAATATCATCGCTGAAAAGATACCATTAACGGGGAAAAATGTTGAAAATAGTCAATGTCGTAGGCGCTAGACCCAATTTCATAAAGATAGCCCCATTGATTAGGGCAATGAACAAAACCGACGGCCGAATTGAGCACATTCTGGTCCATACCGGTCAACACTATGACGATGATATGTCCGATACCTTCTTTTCTCAGTTGAAACTTCCTAACCCTGACATCAACCTTGGTGTGGGCTCTGCATCGCATGCAGAACAAACTGCAAAAATAATGATAGAATTTGAAAAGGTACTTCTCAAACACAGCCCGAAAATCATCGTTGTAGTTGGAGATGTTAACTCAACAATTGCCTGCTCGCTGGTCGCTTCCAAATTGGGAATCAAAGTGGCCCATATCGAAGCAGGATTACGCAGCTTTGATCGTTCCATGCCCGAAGAAATCAACCGTATTTTAACAGATGCTATTTCTGACTACCTTTTTACTACCGAACAAGCAGCGGAGGAAAATCTCCGGCGTGAGGGCATCTCGTCTGAAAAGGTCTTTTTTGTGGGGAACGTTATGATTGACAGCCTGCAGTTCTGTCTTTCTCAAATAAGAGAAAACCCACTCCCATTTGACGGGATAAAGGAAGGAGAATATGCCGTAGTTACGCTTCACAGGCCTTCTAACGTTGATAACCCGACGATATTGAAGGACATATTATCTTCCTTAAAAGAAATCTCTCTGCAAATCAAATTGGTAATGCCAATTCATCCCAGGACACTGTCAAATATCAGGGCTTTCGGACTTATAGATGAGCTTGAAAGCATTTCAACGAACGCAATTATCACCGGGCCTATTGGATATATTGAAATGCTACTGATGAACAAATCAGCAAAAATGATAATTACAGATTCTGGGGGCCTCCAGGAAGAAGCTACCTATTTGGGCATTCCATGCATTACCCTCAGAAAAAACACGGAGAGGCCAGTCACGCTGAGTTTAGGAACAAATGTCATTGTGGGAACTGATAGAGCCCTGCTCAGGTCATATTTTGAAAAGATCATGGCTAACGACTTTAAAAAAGGACAAATCCCGCCCTTGTGGGATGGAAAAGCCGCTGAAAGAATAGTTCGGATATTAGAATATAGATTGCGATAGGCCTCTTCCTGCTTATGACAGAATATAGAAAGACCGTCTTTTGACGAGACATTGGCTTTGAGTGATAACGCAAACCAGATGAACTTGAGACAAAAAGTCCTGTCAGGACTTCGTTGGAGCGCCGGCCTCAGATTCCTCGGACAATTTATAACCTGGGCTATTACCATTATAGTAATGCGATTGCTATCCCCTCAGGACTATGGGCTTATGGCGATGGCAGGGGTTATTATTACATTTCTCACTATGGTGAACGAACTCGGTCTCGGCGCAGCACTCATTCAGATGAGGGAACTAGATAACAGCATAGTGAGGCAGATATTCGGTTTATTGCTGATAATCAATTTCGGCCTCTTTTTTCTATCATTATACGTAGCACCGTGGGTCGCTTCTTTTTTCAGTGAACAAAGGCTTGTCCCTGTTATCAGATTACTATCGATCCAGTTTGTTATAGCATCTTTTGTTATTATCCCGCAGTCAACAATCTTCCGAGAAATGCTTTTCAAAGAGACATCGATAGTCGAATTAGTCTCCGCCATTTCAGGTAGTTTAACAACTCTCCTTCTTGCTCTCAATGGTTGGGGCGTTTGGTCTTTGATTTGGGGGAGCCTTACATTGAACATATTTAGAGCATTTGGGCTTAATTTGATCAAACCATATTTCCATTTACCCCATTTCTCCTTCAAGAGAATAGGCCAGGCAATGTCTTTCGGTGCTTATTTCACCATTAGCAAGATACTTTGGACCTTCTACAATCAGGCAGACATCCTTATTATCGGCAAGCTTCTTGGAAAGCAACTGCTGGGCATCTATTCTGTGGCCTTAACGTTAGCATCACTGCCTATGGAAAAGATCTCGGGGATAATCAACCAAGTGGCCTTTCCTGCTTTTGCAATTATTCACACCGACACTCAAAAAGTCGCTTCCCATTTTCTGAAATCGGTAAGGATAATGAGTTTGTTAGCTTTTCCCTTATTGTGGGGGATTTCCAGCGTTGCACCGGAAGTGGTTAGCCTAATACTTGGAGAAAAGTGGTCCCTCGCCATCGTGCCTCTTCAAATCCTAAGCCTTGTGATACCTATTCGTATGGTCAGCAATTTGATGAGCCCCACCCTACTTGGTCTTGGCCGGGCTGATACAAATTTTTTCAACGTAATTACCGCTTCATTAGCCTTGCCATTGGGTTTTTTAGTCGGCTGCCATTGGGGAATTATTGGCGTCAGCATAGCCTGGGGTATCATTTTCCCAATTGTATTTTTATTTAATCTATCGAAAACAGCACGAATTTTGATGATAACGGTACGAGATGTCATTGGAGAGATGGTAAGTCCAATTGTAGCAGCAATTGCCATGTACATTTCAGTGTCGATAATCAAATCATTTATTCCTGGGGTTGACCATGTGGTGAGTCTCGCGTTGTCCATAGTTGGAGGCGCTGTGGTTTACGGTGCTACGGTTCTCACTCTGGACAGAGATGGTTCTCTCGAGGTTTTGGGCATGATGCGCATTCAATTGTGAAGAATAATAGCCAGGCCTGAATTGA